>CAMNMO010000022.1 GCA_946544695.1 uncultured Ruminococcus sp.
TTGGTTTTGTTCCTCGGTGATTGAGGGCGCTGCCCTCAAACTCCTGCAAGCCTGCTGGCGCCAGGCTTGACCGGGCGCTTTGCCTCGTCCCCATTTTGCTTTTCTCGCTTTCTTAGTCTGCGTTATGTGGTCGTTTCGCTTTTTTGCTTTACTCAGCTCCGTGTTATCCCTGCCAATAATTATGAATTATGAATTATCAAAGCCTGCACCCCATCGCATTTCTTTAACTTTTGCTCCCATCTTTGTTAATTGACATCTGCTCGCCGCTCATGTTATAATGTTACCAGCTTATGGTTTATGGAGGGTATTATATATGTCTGTTCGTCTAATTATTTGTAAAAAGGTTCTCCCTTTTTCTCTCGCTCTTGCACTCGCTTCTTCTGCCGTTATCGCCCATGCCGCTGACCTTTACGGCGGTGATGTCAACGGCGACGGCAGGGTCAATGTCACCGACCTGTCCAAACTCGCTGCCTACGTTAAAGGCGTTAAACCTCTCGATAACAGCGAACTCGCTCAGGCTGATGTCAATGCTGACCGTATGGTCAACGTTACCGATATATCACTGCTCGCAGACCATATCAAAAGCGGCGGCGATGAAAGCTCCAAACCGCAGGAAAAGTCCGACGATGCACAGTGCAAGGAACTCGCCAAACTCACCAACGCCGAACGCAGCAGGCTGAGTCTTTCTGAACTCACTTATTCCGATGAACTCGCTGAACTCGCACAGATAAGGGCGCAGGAACTCCTCGAATATTTCCCCACAGATGCCTACCACACCCGTCCCGACGGCAGAAGCGCCCTCACCATACTTGATGACTACGGCTATTACTGGACTGCCTGCGCTGAAAATATCTGCTACGGCGCTGTCGGTGCACAGTCTGCCTTTGATACATTCAAAGGTTCTCAGGGGCATTATCAGAATATGATACGCTCGGATTATAACCGCATCGGCATCGGTCTTACTCATTCGGATGACGGTACCTGGTACTGGGTAATGCTGTTCGCAAAGCAATAGTATATATAAAAACAGGAGCACTCACATTGTGAAGTGCTCCGTTTTTATGCGTTTTTATAAAACTCGTTTATCGTTTCAAGCAGGTCGGTGTTGATGGTGTTGACCTTCTCCCTGTCCATCCCGCTGACCATTTCCGCCAGCTTGTCATCACGTTCCTTGCCCTTGTAATTTTCCATTATCTCCTTTTTGCGCTCGTTGAACGTTTTCTTGTATTCGTTGCATTCGTCGCTGTTGAAGAACTTGTTGTGGTCAGCATACTCCCCTGTCAGCGTGAGGTACTGCACGTTCTGCGAAGTTATGCTGCTGCGGTGGGCTATCTGGCTGACCTTGCCATAAGTCACAAAATCGTCGTTCTCGCCGTGTATCAGCAGGTTGGGTATGCCCGACTTATTTATGCCGTCGATCGCAGTGAGGTCTGCATACTCACCGTAGACTGCCTTGTTACAGACCCATATAAAAGGGTGCAGCACCAGTGCCGCTTTGGTGCGGAAGGTCTGCACCGCACCCTCATCAAGCATCTCAACAGGGTCATTGTAGCCCGATATGGAAACGCTTGCCTTTATATCATGACCAAGGCCCTGCACCGCACTGACTGCATAACCGCCCCAGCTGTGCCCCAGCAGATAAACGTCCAGCCCCGCAAAGCGTTCGTCAGTCTCAGCATAGCTCAGCGCTTTGTCAAGGTCAAGCGCCGACTGCACCAGCCCCACCGTGCCGCTGCCCTCGCTTTCGCCCGAACCTGTGGCATCATAAGTAAACACACGCCAGCCCTTCTCAACGAACCACATCAGCTGGTCGATATAGCTTTCATGCCCCGCACCGATGCCGTGTGCGAACACCAGCAGCCCGCAGGGGTCATCATTCTCCATACCGTAGATGAAGCCGTGCAGCGTGTTATCACCTGAAGTGAACTGCACTTCTTCTCTCGGATGTATATCCTTCCAGTCGGGGTCATAGCGGTAGTAGGCGTCTGTGCGTGGGTCGGCATAATCGCCCCTGCCGAACATCATGCGCATCACCACCGCAGTGAACACCTGCAAAAGCGCCGTTATTATCAGCATCGCCGCAAGGCATCTCAGCATTATCCTGCCCGAACTGCGTTTTTGGCTTTTCATCGGCTGTCTCCTTTACGTCACTGCAAAAAGCTTGATGTATTCGCTCTGATTTTCTATAACGCCGTAAGCCCTTGCACGCATCATTATTTTGGAAGCCCAGTTGGTGTGGGGGCGTATCTCATTCATCTTATTGTTGCCTGCCCCCTTGACAACACCGCCCTGCTTGCTTCCCAGTATCATGCAGGCATCGTCATATTCCTCACGGGTGACAGCCATCAGCGCATTTACAAAGCGGACATGTGTGGGGTGAATGACCGTTCTGCCGACAAATCCGTTAGCCTTGTCAAGTATTACCTCTCTCAGCAGACCGTCCACCTCGTTGTTGACTATGGTGCGGCGCTTGAACAGGTAGTCATCAAGGCTGTGGGTGGGCAGTTCATCAAACATCAGTTCCTTAGGCGCACGGAAGTATTCCCACACGGGTCCCGAAATGACGTAATCATTATTTCTGCCGCACACATTGACTATGTCCGCAAGGCATTCACGGACAGTCATTATATCATAAATAGAATAGTCAACGCCACGCCTTACACCGAACACGGAAGAAAAGTCAGTGCCGCCCACACGCACCTGAAGCACCAGGTCATGGTACTTGTCGAGAATGCGTTTTATGCCCAGCAATTCGGTCATGCGGGTCTCCTTGTAAGCAACTTCGGGGTCTTCGATGATGGGCATACCGTAAAGTATATCGCCCAGTTTTTCATTGAGAACTTTGAGGTAAGCGAAATACTCGTAACCGTTTTCGGCGTTGAATTTCGGAAAATTTATACCGCACAGCGACCTTGCCTTGTGTTTGTCAAGCCCTTTGGCAAAGTGGCGGAACTGATCGAGGTTGCGAATGCGCACGAATATCAGCGGCACACGGTCGGGGTCAAGCTCGCCGCTTTCAACGGCATCGGTGACGGTATCAAGGAGATGATAAACATTTTTCTCGGCAGCTTCGACGCTGTCTTCGGGGCAGGCGTCTTCAAAGCAGAGTACCACCGTAGTGAGACCGGGCATAGAACCATTGAGTATCTTAGGGGTAAAGTCCTTGGTACCGGGCATATACATAGTAGCACCGAGACAGTATTGCAGCAATTCCCTGTCGGTATACTTATCGAAGCTTTCGGGGGGAATGACGAAGTTAAAATCGGGGTTATACAGATGATGTTTCATAGACCGTTCCTTTCTGCGGAAAAACAGCATATCTTTTTCGGTTCTTCCGCTTTTTCCCATATCATGCTTATTATAGCATTTGTTCCCCGATATGTCAATCATTCCTCCATTACATATCACGGAAATCAATTTTGACAAAACAAAGCTGTATTTTGTGTATTCTCCCCCGCCGTACGGCGGGGGAGAATACACTCAACCCCATATTTTACAGCCGTAATGCATGTTCAACCCTTTGTATTATGCAAAAATTGATTTCCGTGCATTACATATCAAATCTACAAAACTTTTTGTCAAAAATTTAATTATATTTATCCCCGAGTTTCGATTTTTGATACTTTTTCATGCATTAAAGATATAATTTTCTTCTCCACAATGCTATACTTTCATCATCGGAAACAACAAAAGTTTCCCACAGAAGTATGGTAATATGTGCAACAAGCACAATCTGAACGGAGGTAATTTGTAATGAATGTTAAAAAGATCGTCAGCTTTATGACCGCTGCTGCTGTCTCTGCCAGTCTCGCACTCAGCGTTAATGCAGCCGCTTTCAGCGGTAAATACTTCGGCACAGGCTTCGACAGCTACGAAGGTTCCACTATGGAAGCCTCTGACGGCTGGTCAAACGGCGGCATGTTCGACTGCACCTGGAGCAAAAATAATGTGCAATTCTCGGGCGGCAAGATGAACCTCTCCATCACAGGCAACAGCTGGCAGGGCTACAAGGGCGCTGAGTACCGCACCAGACAGACCTTCGGCTACGGCATGTACGATGTAAGCATGAAGCCCATCAAAAATGACGGCGTGGTAAGTTCCTTCTTCACCTACACAGGTCCCTCTGACGGCACTGTATGGGACGAGATAGACATCGAGTTCCTCGGCAAAAACACCAATCAGGTACAGTTCAACTACTACACCAGAGGTCAGGGCAACCACGAGTATGTTTACAACCTCGGTTTCGATGCTTCGCAGTCCTTCCACCAGTACGGTTTCTACTGGGACAAAAACAGCATAACCTGGTATGTTGACAAAAAGCCCGTTTACACCGCCACCCGTGACATTCCCACCACTCCCGGCAAGATCATGATGAATGTCTGGAACGGCAAGGGCGTTGACGAATGGCTGAACCACTTCAACGGCAGGGCACCCCTTACCGCACAGTATGACTGGATAAGCTACACCGCTCCCGGCAGCAGCAGTTCCAATACGAACAACAACAACAACAACAATCAGCAGCAGAACAATAACAACAATAATAACAACAATAACAGCACAGGCAGCTTCAGGGCAGGTCAGAAGTATGTCATAAAGTCGGTGAACAGCGGCAAGGCGCTGGACGTTTCAGGCAGAAGCATGGACAACGGCGGAAATGTCATACAGTATGCTTACGGCGGCGGCAACAACCAGAAATGGTACATTGAGCAGCAGTCCAACGGCAGCTACGTGATAAAGAGCGTTAACAGCGGCAAGGTGCTCGATGTGGCATGGGGCAGCAGAGACAATGGCGCAAATGTACAGCAGTGCCAGTATTACGGCAACGCCTGCCAGCAGTGGGAACTTCGCAAGGTGGGCAACAGCTACGCCATAATCAGCAAGAACAGCGGCAAGGCACTTGACGTTTCGGGCAGGTCCACCGCCAACGGCGCAAACGTTCTCCAGTGGAGCTATTCGGGCGCTTCCAACCAGCTCTGGACCATCGAAGCTGTAAACTGACATCAGGCTTGCACACATAGATCAAAGTAAAACACATGCAGAACAGCACATCTGTCAAAACAGCAGGTGTGCTGTTTTTTGAAAGCAGGTGTGCTGTTTTTTGAAAGCAGGTGTGCTGTTTTTCACGGAGATCAATTCCGAAAAAACGTAAGTGTATCCTTGTGCACCTACGGCGTGGGAGGATACACTTATCTTCATTATTATCTGTCGTTATGCCTGTGTTTATCTTTGTGGCTGTTTTTTTGCAGACCCTTGAAAAATCGGGCGATCTATGGTATGCTTATTACAGCCATTCAACAAGTCAGGATAAAACTGCGGGAGGTGGGACAGATGAAAAAAAGACTGTTTGCGGCAATGGCGGCGGCTGTTATGCTTGGCGGCTGTGCAGGTAAGGGTGTTTCGGTGTCATCGGGTGATGATGCGGCTGAAAGTTCTGCGGCGGTGACTGCGGAAGTCACTGTACGTGAAGAAGTCAAAGCTGTGTCCCCCGCAAGGGTGACTATGCCGCAGCACCTTGTCCCGCAGGAGATAAGCGACGAAAGGGCTGAGCGCTTTTTTGAACTGACAGGCAGCAGGTACCCCGCCTACGCCAACACAGATACGGAGTTTTACCCCACAGGCGAGGAATTCTACGCAGCGCTGCTGGAGGAACTCAGGGGGGCGCAGGATTTCATTTTTCTCGAATACTTCATCGTCAGTGACGGCGAGATGCTCGACGGCTTGGTGGAGGTGCTGAAAGAACGCATAGATGCGGGCGTTGACGTCAGGCTGATATGTGACGGTCTTAAACAGAACGATGCCTTTGCAGCCGCCATGCAGCAGCACGGCGTGGATTGCAGGCTTTACCGTGAACCCGACCGCATAAGCGTCAATCAGCGTGACCACCGCAAGCTTGCTGTCATCGACGGCAGGACGGCTTTCATGGGCGGGGTGAACATTGCCGACGAATACATAAATGTGGAACACCCTTACGGCAGGTGGAAGGACTGTGCCATAAAGATGCAGGGCGATGCTGTGCGCAGCTGCACCGAGCTTTTTTTCGAGCAGTGGGAGGTCGGCGGAGAACTGGCAGACTGTACCGCTTACCTTGACAAAGCTGTGCCCGCAGCGGCTGATGGCTATGTGCTGCCCTTCGGTGAATCGCCCTACGATGACATGGATACCGCACGGGATATCTGCCTTGAGATAATAAACACGGCAGAGGACTATCTGTACATCACTGCCCCTTACCTGAACATTGATGATGAGGTCGAAAAGGCACTCTGCGATGCGGCAAACAGGTGCAGCGATGTGGTCATCATCGTGCCGGGCATTCCCGACAAGCCTTACATGGAACTGCTTGCGAGGGAACATTACAGGACGCTGACTCAGGCAGGCGTGAGGGTATACCGCTATCTCCCGGGATTCATACATGCCAAGATATACCTGTGTGATGACGAGGTCGCAGCGGTGGGCAGCGTCAACCTGAACAACCGCAGCTTTTACTGCGACTTTGAATGTGCGGCGGTGCTGATAGGTACGCCCAGCCTTGCGGATATCAAGACTGATATTCTTGCCACCCTTGATGAATGCCGCCTGCTTACCGTTGACAGCATACCGCAGCTTACCCCCGAGGAACAGCTTGAAGTTGCGCTCTACTCAGGGGTCGGAAGCGTGATGTGATCCCGCCGCATGATGTAAACACGATCATACCCCGAAACGGACAGCAGACAGCTGCCGCTTCGGGGTATTCTTAATATATACACACCATACTAAACAGCCTTTCGGCGGGAATTAACAGTAGTAGTTGGCGGTATTCTTTTCCCCCGCCGTAGGCGGGGGAAAAGAATACATCACAATGTTTTAAAGTGATGACCACATTTATATATACGGCAGTGTGCGCATTCAGTCGGTGCGCCTTTCACGGAAGTTCTTCTTGTTTTCGTACATGGCATTGTCAGCACGCTCGAAAACGTCCTGCATGCGCATGTCCCTGCCACGTTCATAGCATGAAGCCCCCGCAGCTGCGGTCACAAGACCTGCGTTGGCGTTTTTGCACATCTTGTCGTTAAGCTGTGCCAGCAGCAGTTCCCTTTCCTCAAAGTCACTGCCCTTCATTATCACGGTGAATTCGTCACCGCCTATCCTGAAAACAGGGCTGTGCTTGAAAGTGGTGCATATCAGCTTGCACGCCGCCTTGATGTACTCATCGCCTGCATGGTGCCCTTTGGTATCGTTGACTGTTTTAAGACCGTTCACATCAGCCACCAGCACCGCAAAATCAGGGCAGCGACCCTCAGCTATAAGTCCGTCCATCTCCATTTCCGCCTTGACGTAGGCGTGCTTGTTCTTGACACCTGTCAGCGCATCACGGCTTGCAAGGTCCATCGCACTGCCAAGCGCTTCCTTGTAAGCTATCTCACGGCGCTTTGATGCATCTACATTCGCAACGGCTATTATGATATGGTCTGAATCCTCTTTGGGTCTGACCGCAAACAGTGTGACATACATGGGCTTGCCTTCTCTCAGCAGGCGGTAGCTGAGTGTGGTGGTGCCTGTTTCGACAAGGCTTTTCAGCAGGTTTTCCTTCTTCATCGACTCTGCCATCATCGGCAGGTCCTCATGGTAGACATTATCACGCATATTGCGCTGTATATCAGCAAAGAAGTCATCGCCGCCCGTGCTTATATCCAGCTTTGTGTACCTGTCGCTGTGGCTGTATTCCCTGTATTCGCCCGTGATGACATCAACGTAGACTATCACCTCATACATCTGCGCCATCGCACGTATGATATCCCCGAAAGCTTCCTTTTCCTTAGCTATCGACTGTTCATGCCTTATCTGCTTATCCACATTGAACACGCCCATGATGACATGCTTGTCATCATTCTTGGGGCGCACCGCCACCATCGTGACGTACTGCGGTCTGCCGTCAAGGAGCTGTCGGTAAGTCAGCGTGATGGTACCTGTCTGTTCCAGCGATGACAGCAGCTTCTGCTTGCCCATGCATTCAAGCAGACGCTGTACATCTTCGGGATGGATATATCTCAGTATATCCGCCTTTGCATCCTCAAAGAAATCCGAGCCCTGCTTGGTGGTGCCAAGTCTCGCATACTGTTCACTGACGCTGTACTGTATATATTCATCGTTCTCGATGTCTATATAATATATTGCCTCATAGCGGCTTGCCAGCGCCTTTGCGATGTGGCTGTAAGTGGCGCTTTCCTTAGCAGCGGCATTTTCACGCCGCATCTGTTCATCGACATTGCGCACACCGATCACCAGGCGGTCGCTGGTGTTTCGCTGCCTTATGGCAAGCATCACCACGTACTGCGGTCTGCCTTCCATTATCCGTCGGTAGCTGAGCGAGAACGACCCGCTCTCTTTGAGCGCCTGTATGACGTTTTTGCGCTTCATCGCATGCTTTATGCGCTCATAGTCATCGGGGTGTATCAAATCGGCAGCCGTTCTTTCCACCATCTCAAAGAAATCATCGCCGCCCGCTCTGCGGCTAAGCACCGCAAATTCCTTGTCGCAGCTGTATTCCTTGTATCTGCCTGTGTTCAGGTCGATATGATAAATAGCTTCAAACAGGCTTGCCAGCGAACCCGCTATCTCGGAATACCGCCTTCTTTCATCTGCGGCAGCCTTTTCTGAACGCACCTGCGCATCAACGTTGCGCACGCCTATGACGATATACTTATCGTCAAGTCCCTTGCCACGTATGGTCTTGAGGGAATAATACTCGGGACCGTTCGCTTTCAGCAGCCTGTAACCAATCGTGAATGACCTCCCGCCCTCCAGTGCGCTCATGACATTGACCTTGCGCAGCTTTTCGAGAAAAAACTGTCTGTCATCGGGGTAGACCAGCAGCTTGCAGTTTTTCTCCGTATCAGCGTAAAAATCATCGCCCGCCGACTGTCGGCAGAGTTCCTTTGCTTCGCCCGAAGCTGAATATTCAACATAACTGTCATCATCTGTATTTATGACAAAGATGCTTTCATAGTCATCAGCCAGCGCCGTCGCCAGTCGAACAAATGTAGGGGTATCGTGATCTTTGTTATTATTGTTCAAAACGGTCACCTCGCTTTTGTTAATTATGCTATATCATCAAAGTTATTATTATTATAGCATATTTTGAGGATTTTGTCACCTGTTTTTTCTAAAATTATACATATTTTTTTTGCATCACAGGCGGCTTTTTATTACCGTTTTCATTTTCCGATAAACTCCAGCACAGCTTCTTCGGTCAGTCTGCGCTGTTCTTCTGCCGATATGGTCGGTGTGCCGTCACCCTGCTGTACGCCGTAACAGCCGAACTGTGCGTGGCAGCCGCCCTCTATAACGACTTCCCTTGCGGTATCGGGCAGGTTGCTTTTGTCATCTTGGTAAGACTTCATGTTAAGCACCCCGTCCTCACTGCCGTATACCGAAAGCACCTTCACATCATCTATCTTATTCACCGAATAGGCAGCCAGCAGTATCAGCCCATCGACCTTGTCGGGATTTTTCGAGCAATAGTTTGCTGCCGCCGCACCGCCCAGCGAGTGACCTGCCATATACACGTTGTCATAGTCGTATCCCGCCATTATGCCGTCAGCCTTGTTGATGCCCAGAAATGCGATATTTACGGGCATTTCCACCAGAAAACAGTCTGCCCCCGATGAAGCCAGTTCGCTCATAAGCGGGGCGTAGGCTTCGGCTTCGACCTTGCCCCCGGGATAAAACACAATGGCGGTATCGGTTCCGCTGCCGTCAAAGAACCAGCCCTCAGCTATCCTGCTTACAGTTACCTCATCTGTGCTTTCCATTGCAGCAAGCGCAGAGGGGTCTGCGTGGTAGCAGTCATTCAGGTACACCGCAGACGTGACTACTGTCAACGGTATCAGCACGCACATTATGGTAATTACCGTGCGCACAGGCTTTGAAAGCTTTTTCCTGCGGGATATCATACCGACCGCAAACAGGCTTGCCATGATGACCGCAGCACCTGAGACCGTCAGTATCATCATATCTTTCATAGGGCACCTCCTAATTATCGGCTGTTGCGGCTGTAACGCTGTCATACCGTGAAACAGCCTGAAAAGAACAGACCATATCAGCTACTATCAGTATAGCATCTGCTGCTTAAAATGAAATATATAAATTGTAAATTTTGATAGACAGACTATCATTTTTTGACACTGCCGCAGACATAAAAATGCACCCCCGAGTGTCGCAGGACACTCAGGGGCGTATATCATCATTATTGCAGTATTATCCCAGTGTTATGGACTTCAGCTGAGGTGCGCCGTCACCTGCGAAGGTCAGCCATAAGGCATTGACACCGTCGGGTATCTCCACATCAGTGCTGCCTGTCACCCAGACGTTGGTACCCTCTACCTTTATCTCGCCCAGCACCTCGCCGTCCCAAGCGGTCTTTATCTGAAATACTCCGTTAGCGTAAGCACGGGTAGCTATGCTGATCTTTCTGACACCCTTGCAGTCAAAATACTTGAAACCGATGTTGGTGCCGTTGCAGATATTTGTGATGTAGCCTGTCTCCTCATCGCCGTCACGTCCGTCCTGAACGATGCGGGGCGCATTCAGGTCACCGACATAGAGTTCCTTCTTATCGGTGAACAGGCAGCATGCGATGTACGAAGGATACTCGCCCTTGCCCTCCAGCGGTCCGCCGTTGAGTCCGCAGGAAGTTATCTCTGCCTGGTCGAAGCTGCCGTCGGCATTCAGTGTCAGCTTTTCGGCGCAGCCCTGTCTCGAGAACCATGTACCGTTGGTGTGGCGGTGGTAGAAGATATACCATTCACCGTTCATCTCGATTATGCTGCCGTGATTGTTTGCGCCACGGCAGGTGGGCATATCAGCGGGCTTGTAGGTATCTATATGCAGGTCGGTATTGCTGACCAGCACGCCGCCGTACTTAAAGCCCCCCAGCGGGTCATCGCTTACGGCATAGCAAAGTTCGTGCATTACCTCAGAGGAATAGATGAAGTAATACTTATCCCCCACCTTGCGTATAGACGAAGCCTCAAAGAATGCGTGTCCCTCAAATCCCGTGCCTTCGCTGTAACAGCTGCCTGCCACGACCACTGTGGGTTCATGCATGACAGTCAGCATATCCTTATCGAGAGTTACCACCTTAGCGCCTGTGCGGGACTTGTCTCCCAGTCCGCAGAAGCCGCTGTACATGTAGGTGACATCGCCCTCAGTCAGCACACCCGGGTCAAACTGGGGTTCATCGCCCTCACGTTCACCCAGACGGGTGCCGTCCTTGTAGTGCACATAGCCGTAGAATTCATATCTGCCCGCAGGTTCATCGCACACTGCCACCGACATAACGCCCACCTTGTCCAGCACGTAATACAGATAATATCTGCCGTCGGGACCGACAGTCAGGTCGGGTGCATAAAGGCACATGTGACCGTCCTTGTTCATGGGGTCGGCGTTGCGTGGGTAGATGACGCCCTCATAACGCCAGTTGCCAAGATCGTTCAGCGGTGCAGACCAGCACACGTAGTCGCCCATGCAGAAAACATGACCGTTCCACTGATCGTGTGAACCATAAACATATACCCTGTCACCAAAAACGTAGGGTTCGCCGTCGGGGATATACTCCCAGCTTGGCAGATAGGGGTTGAATGCTTGTTTCTTGCTCATAAATATCCTCCTTTTTACATAAGCCGTAATGCCGCACGGGGCAGGAAGTCCTCAGTGATGCACGGGAGATGTTGTCATTGTCATACACCCGCACACCCTGCGGACTGCCCCCTCGCAAAAGGCATGTCATAAGCTATTTCATTTCGTCCAGCAGGAACTTCGTGAAGCTGCTGTTCTCGGTGCCTGCCACAGCACCGTCGGGGGTGAACTCCATCTCATTGCGCCCGACATCGGTGTAGCACTTCCATTCGGGGAGCCTGTTGCCGTTGATATCAAAGCCGTTGGGGTCACCTGTTTTGATGAAGTTTGCCCAGTAGTCGCACATCTGCCTTGCTATATCGTAGTGCCTGCCCTCATAGGGTCTGCTGCACTTCTGTATCGTCTCAAAGAAGAACCACAGGTCAACAGAATGGAAGGTGCCCGGATGGTCATCACCCGGGATATCGGGCACAAAGCGGTAATAGTAGCATGGCTTGGGATCGGGCAGTCTGCTTTCTGCCAGAAACGCCGATTTCACGCCCAGCTCGGGTGCCGAAACAGGCGCATATCCGCCGTCTGTATGCACATTTGCCTCGGGGAAGCTGAGGAACTCATCAGCCTTTTCACCGAAGCAGTCACCTGCCAGTGCCTCAAGCTGTTCCTCGCTTTCGGCATGCAGGAATTCGGTGAACTCATCACCTGTATTGCCCGCCATTACAGGCACACGGTTGCGGCTGCCGTCCTTGAAAGCAGCCATCGGGTCGCCAGTGCTGAACTTGTCGTCCTTTACAATGGTGAAGAACATCTCGCCACGGTTGCGCAGTTCGGAATACTTCTCACGGATAAAGCCTGCGTCAAGCTTGCGGGCTTCCTCAAGTGTGCTGACACCCAGATATTCAAACAGGCGCTCGCCCTTTTTGCCTGCTTCCTCAAGTGTCTGCGGGATAAAGAAACTGTTGACCGCATAGGGGCTGCCGAACATGCCGCTCATCACCACCGCACGTTTGAAGTCGCCTGCGTTGTCCCTGCAAGCCATCTGCGCCATAACACTGCCGCCGCCTGCGGACTGTCCCGCAATGGTGATGTTGTCGGGGTCTCCGCCGAAGTTTGCTATATTGCGGCGCACCCACCTGAGTCCTGCCTGCTGGTCGAGAGAACCGAAGTTGCAGGGTGCATCGGGCTGCTGTGCAGTCAGCTGAGGGTGGCAGAGGAAACCGAAGGCGCCCAGCCTGTAATTGACTGTCACCACCACAATATCACGCCTTGCAAGGCGCTCGCCGTCAAACTCCATCTCAGCGGTATAGCCCCATTGGAATCCGCCGCCGAAAAACCATACAAGCACGGGCTTGCGCTCATCGGCTGACTTCGCATTCGTCCATATATTCAGGTAAAGGCAGTCCTCGGACATGGGTATCTCAGGGTCAACATGCCATTCACGGCAGTATATGTCAGTACCGATACCGGGGGTATCCTGCATGGAAATGGGTGCAAACTCAAAGCAGTCACGCACGCCCTCCCAGTCAGCGCAGGGCTGAGGTGCACGCCAGCGGTCATCGCCCACAGGCGGCGCTGCAAAGGGCACGCCCTTGAACGAAGTTATCCTCGGGTCGGCAGCAGGCAGACCTCTCACCTGTCCATTTTCGGTATTAGCTATCCTTAACATAATGTCAGCTCCTTTGGCAAGATTTTTAAGTACATTTTACCATCAGTAATGACAAATTGCAAGACATATCCGCTATTATTCTGACCGATTATTGCTCATTTTAAGTACACATTTACATATACTTACAGTTTGTATCATGTAACATCATCACACACCTATCTGTGCATAGAGTTCATCGGGGGTCTGCCCTGTGTAAAGTATCGCCCTGATACCGCAGTTTTCGGCGCCCTTTACGTTTGTGGGACTGTCGTCGATGAACACACAGTCCGCCTTTGATATGCCGTACCTTTCGCACAGACGCTCGTATATCTCGGGTTCGGGCTTGACCAGTTTTTCGTGGCACGAGAATATCCCGCCGTCTGTCAGACGTGTGAACCTGAGTGCATCGGGTGCGGCATGCATCAGGAACTCAAAGTAGTTTGAAAGGTAGAAAACACGGTGCCCACGGCGTTTCAGCTCCTCTATCATGGGTATGGTGGTGTCTTTGAGATGCGGTATCCTGCCAAGCTGCGAAAAGACATGGCGTATCTCCCACTCATGTTCGGGTGCGCAGGCTATGAACTTTTGCAGCACCTCCTCCACAGGCAGCACTCCCCTGTCCAGTTCTATCCAGCAGGGGTTGCCCCACATGGCTTTAGTCACCGCATCTGCGCTTTCAGCAGGCAAAAGGCTGCCTGCGTATTCCTCAAAATCAAAATCTATCAGCACCTTGCCGATATCAAAAATTATATCCATATTGACCTCCGTCGTTTATTTTGTACGGACAAATTTCAGCTGTACGCCTTCACATCGAATACAGCTTCGTCAGCTGCGGGCAGTCCAAAAATACCAAGCACCTTTTCCGCCAGACCCCTGTCAACATAATAAGCCGAACATTCGCCCGCTTTTACAGCAGCGTTGCGCTTTTCGATGCGGCGTGACCACTCATCGTCATCAACATGCACATAGTGTATCTCGCAGGGTATGCCCCTTTCAGCAAAGAACGCCCTTGCATCGTCCCTCTCACGCCTTGTCCACAGCCCTATATCCATCACCGAGTTTATGCCTGCTTCCTCCGGTTCAGCCGCTTTACCGAAGATATAGCTTTCAGCCCGTTCAACGTAGGTGTCATGCATCTCGCCCACATCTCCGCCGAAAAGCGCAAGCATTATCTCGTCCACCGAAAGCAGTGCGGCTTTTTTCTGACATCTCAGCTTGTCCGCATAGGTTGACTTCCCCGTGCAGATAAGTCCGCACAGCATTATAACTTCCGCCATATTTCCCCCTTCTTCCGAAACAACTGTCATTCTCCCGACAGCGCTGTAAATGTTGTACTAACAAATATATCACATATCACGCCCGTTGTCAACAAAAAACCACACACCAAACAAAAAGCCCCCGAAGTTATCGGGGGCAGATATTATCAAAGCTTAGCCAGCTTAGCGAACTCAGCCTTCAGTGCGGGATAGATCTCCCTGTAAAGCTGATAGAACTTCTCATACTCGGGAACTGCTTCAGCGTTTGGTTCCTGTATCTTATCTGTACGTACAACAGCCTTGCAAGCCTCAGGCACGCTGGAATAGATGCCTGCGCCTACCATCGAAAGCAGTGCAACGCCCAGTGCGGGACCTTCCTTTGAGGAAGCGGTCTTTACAGGGCAGTTGTACAGGTCAGCCAGCATTGATCTCCACAGGGGGGAAGAACCGCCGCCGCCGCAAGCCATCATGTCGGATACGTTTATGTCCATCTCACGGAACACCTCAACGCAGTCACGCAGAGAGTAGCTTACACCCTCCATAACAGCGCGGAGCATCTCTTTTTTGGTGTGCATAGCGGAAAGGCCGAAGAACACACCTCTTGCATTCGGGTCAAGGTGAGGTGTGCGCTCGCCCATC
>CAMNMO010000023.1 GCA_946544695.1 uncultured Ruminococcus sp.
AATTATGCATTATGAATTAAAATGCCTGTCAGCAATTATGAATTATGAATTATGAATTATGAATTTCAGAATAAGGCTCCTTTATACGAAGCTTTGCGCAAACACATGAAAAACCGTATCGTCCGCCTTGATGTGCCCGGGCACAAGGGCGGAAGAATGAATAAAGAACTGAAAGCTTTCCTCGGGGAACAGTGCATGGCTTGCGATGTCAACTCCATGAAAAATCTGGATAACCTCTGCCACCCCGTTTCGGTCATCAAGGAATCCGAACAGCTGGCGGCTGATGCTTTCGGGGCTGACCATGCCTTCTTCATGGTGGGCGGAACTACCTCTGCGGTGCAGACGATGGTGTTCACCGCATGCAAGGCGGGCGAAAAGATAATCATGCCACGCAACGTCCACCGCAGTGCCATCAATGCACTGGTGGTGTGCGGCGCTGTGCCTGTCTATGTGGACCCCGGCACAAACAAGCGTCTCGGCATACCGCTGGGCATGTCTGTCAGGGACGTGGAAAAAGCCATTCTCGCAAATCCCGATGCTAAGGCTGTGCTGGTCAACAACCCCACATATTACGGTATATGCTCGGATATAAAGGCTATCGCTGAACTTGCTCATAAGCACGGCATGCTTGTGCTTGCGGACGAAGCGCACGGCACCCACCTCTATTTCGGTGAAGGTCTGCCATGCTCGGCTATGGCTGCGGGTGCGGATATGGCGGCTGTCAGCATACACAAAACGGGCGGCAGCCTTACGCAGTCCTCGCTGCTGCTTTGCAGGGACACCGTGTCTGAGGGCTACGTGAGACAGATAATCAACCTCACCCAGACCACCAGCGGTTCATATCTGCTGATGGTCAGCCTTGACCTTGCCAGGAAGAACCTTGCGCTCAACGGCAGGGAGCTTTTTGCGAAGTCGGTGGCGTATTCAGACTATGCCCGTGAGGAGATAAACAAGATAGGCGGCTACTATGCCTACGGCAAGGAACTGGAAAACGGCGATGATTTCTACGCTTTCGATTCCACCAAGCTTAGCGTACACACCCGTGATGTGGGGCTTGCGGGCGTGGAGGTATATGACATTCTCAGGGACGACTATGATATACAGATAGAGTTCGGTGATATCGGCAATATCCTTGCCATAGTTTCGGCGGGCGACAGGGAACTGGAGATAGAGCGCTTCATATCTGCGCTGAGTGAGATAAAGCGCCTTTATTCCAAAGACCCCACAGGGCTTTTCGACCATGAGTATATCGACCCGCAGGTGCAGATGAGTCCGCAGGAAGCTTTTTACAGCGATAAAAAGCCCATGTGGATAAACGAGAGCGCAGGACAGATCTGCGGAGAATTCGTGATGTGCTATCCCCCCGGAATACCCATACTTGCCCCGGGCGAGCGCATAACAAAGGAGATAATCAGCTACATCAACTACTGCAAGGAAAAGGGCTGCCTGCTGACAGGTACCGAGGACCTGGAGATAAATTACATAAACGTTGTGAAATAGTTTTTATACACACCGTTCCGTTTTGCGGGGCGGTGTTTTTTTGCGCAAAAACGGCAGACAGCGAAAAAACTGTCTGCCGTTGTTTTGTATGATGTCATGCCTTGCTTTCAAGCTTTGCTATCAGGTCACGCTTGGATATGGGGCGTGAGAACAGGTAGCCCTGTGCGTAGTCAACGCCCAGCTTGTCAAGTATTTCCAGCTGATGTTCGGTCTCAACGCCTTCCACCAGTATGCGGCGCTTCATCTGGCGTATCATGCGCACGCTGCTGTCAAGGATTATCTGTCCCAGCTGACCCTTTTCTGCGCTCCAAAGAATGCTTTTGTCTATCTTTACAATGTCGAAGTCAAGGCGGAAGATGGACTGCATGTTGGAGTAGCCTGTGCCGTAGTCGTCCATCGAGAATTTGAAGCCCTGCTTTTTCAGGATACGCACCACCTTGCTGAGGGTCACATAGTCGCTGGCTGCGATGGATTCGGTTATCTCGAAATTTATCATCTGCTTGTCGATGCCGTATTCTTCGACTATGCCCGAGATGTGATCGGCAAAGGCGGGCTGCATGCATTGCAGCACCGAAAGGTTCACGTTTATGCACTCCATGCCGTACTTTGCGGGCACGCCGCTTTTTATAAATTCGCAGACCTCCCGCAGCACGTAGTCGTCCACATCGTCGATGACACCTATCTGTTCTGCGATGGGTATGAACTCATCGGGGAACAGGTTGCCGAGCTCGGGGTCATGCAGGCGTATCAGCGCCTCCGCACCGTGCAGCTTTCTGTCTGCAACGTGGTAGGTGGGCTGGTAGAACACCTCGAAATTACGCTGTGTCAGACCGCAGGTGACAGCGCTTTCAACTGCCGCACGGCGCATCAGGTAATCAAGGTCGGAACCTGTCAGGATATTCTTGTCAAGCTTTTTGGGGACGGGGCTGTCTGCCATGTACAGCGCATCGTTGACGGTGTGTATGCGCTGCGGCACATCAGCCGCCATCATCAGCACCTTCAGGGGTATCTCGTTGTCACCTATCTTCCAGGGCTGTTCAAACCTCTCGCTGATGATGCCTGCCAGCCAGACCGCCTTCTGTTCGTCGCTGTCCATAAGGGTCATCATGAAGGTGTCGGGGTTGGTGCTGTAAATATAGTATCTTGGCATCAGCGACCTGAGATATTCAGCCACCAGCTTTGACAGCGCATCGCTGTTGTCGGAACCTGTTGCACGCTTGATTATCTCGGTGTTGGTCACTTTCAGGCAAAGCAGGTAGATGCTTCTGCCGCTGATAAGGTAGGTGTTCATATCCGCAGCGAATGCACGGCGGTTGTAGATGCCCATGCCTGCGTCGATGCGGTCATCTTCTATCTCAATGGATATCATAACGCCCAGCAGCGCAACGGTCTCTGAGAGCAGCTCGGTGCGAAGGTCATAGTTGTAAAGCTGTATGCTGAGACCCAGCAGCACTATGCTGAAAAAGTATATCAGCGCAGTACGGCGCTTGGTGTTCAGCGCACGCCATGAGAACATCAGCATGAACACCGCCAGTATCATGTAAAGCCCTGCACCCGCATAGATGACCATCAGCGCCCAGCTGCGGTGGTATTCCATGTTGCGGTCATAGTAATATACCCACTTGGTGAAGGGGTTGAGCGCCACGATGAGTTCCATCAGAAGGCAGGGCACAAAGCTGGCTATATAGCGTTTTCGCTTGCCCCGAAGGTTCGCACCGCACACCGACAGCACATAGAGGAAAAACAGCGGTGATATGGTGGAATGAATGAGAAAGTATGAATAGTGACCTGCCCTGACTGCGAATGCCGCTGCCGATGACACTGCGCTTTCGGGCGTGGCTGCGGCTGCAACTATCTCGGAGATGCAGTTGCAGACCAGCATTATCAGTATGGTCAGGTATATTTTGTTCTGGCTTTTGTCGGTACGCCTGTGCAGCAGGGTGAACAGTATGCCTGTGCCGCCGATCAGTATGGACGAGGCATACATGACGATCTTGAATTGTGTGGTAAAGGGCATCTTATCCCTCCTTGATCTGTACAAAAAGCGTTGAGGTTCCGTAAGTGTACTTAATTTTGGACAGTTTGCCTGACTGCGTGGCTGTGCGGCAGACAGGTCTGTATACAGAATTATAACACATTTACATTAAAAATGCAACATGTAAAGCATATCATTGTATATGTTGCACATTATCGGTCGTGCGGATTTAGTGAATAATTTGAACGCATACACATTGATATGAAAACGAGGTATCGCCTGCGGGGCGGTACCTCGTTTGATATTCATAAAAGTCAGTTTTTACCCAGCGGGAAGATCTTGTCGGGGCACACGGTCATCATCTTTTCGATGGCAGGCTCGATGTCCTTCCAGAGTCCGCAGCCGTCATCGCTGCCGCTGGACTTCCATGCGAAAACGCCCTGATAGCCCCTGTCATAAGACAGCTTGTACACCTCAGCGATATCATAGCCGTCGTTGCCCTTTGCGGGGATCTCGCCTATAACAGCGGGCTTTGAGGGGTCAAGCCCGAAGTCATCGGGGGTGTGGTCGTAGATGACGCCCCAGTTGGGTATCATCCATTCATACCAGTGGGTAGACCAGAAGTCCACATAAGCCAGTGAGCTGTCATATTTGCCGATATCAAGGCTTTGCAGCTCCTCATCGGATATCTTGTTGCCGTTCTGCCGATCGGAGTTATACTTTATCATGCCAATGCCGACAGTGACCAGCACATCGGAATTTGCATGTATGGCAGAGCAGGCTTTTGCGTAATACTGCTCCAGCGACAGCCAGTCAAGCTTGCCGCACTCCTTGTTCTCTACTATCCAGTCGGGTTCGTTGCACAGGTCCACCGACCAGAGGTAGTCGCAGTCATCATAGCGCTGCACCAGCGGAACTATGTAGTTATCCACATATTCATCGGTATGTTCGGGGGACTGCACCAGTGTGCGCCACGCCTCATAATTCTGGTTCTGATCCTTGTAGTGGTCAAAGGACTGAACTGTCGCCATGATGTAGATCTGATAGTTTTCAGCCAGCATGAACAGGCTGTCAAGGTCCTCCCAGTGGGCGGTAGTGGCGCCCTCAAATGTGCCGTCGGGAGATATCAGCATGCCCACATCGCCGTTGCAGCATATCCAGATGCGGCAGGCATTGACGCCCGCAGTGTGCAGCTTTTCAAAATGCTCCTGCCAGAAGGCGAAGTTGAATCCGCCGCCGAAGTCGTTCCACTTATCCCAGGGAGTATTGGTGCCGTTGAACCATATCTCCTTGCCGCCCGCCATGAATTTGCCGTCGGCTATGGTGACCTTTGCAGAACCGTCACAGTTGGTGGCAAAGGGTTCGGCGGGCATGGCGTTTTCTGCGGCAGGCTGTGCGGTCTCCTCTGCTTTGGAAGTATCAGCAGCCTTGCTTTCGGTCTCAGCCTTGCTCTCGGTCTTTGTGCTGCCGCATGCAGCCGCACTCACGGTGAGGACTGCTGCGCAAAGCAGCGATGCAAGTTTTTTCAGTTTCATTTTTCATTACCCCTTTTTCAGCAGAACGCACAGCTGTGCTGTCCGCTGTGATATCCATATATTATATTAAACGACATAGATTTTCTGACTTATCCCGACCACACCGCCAAATATCGCAGGCAGTGCGGTCGGTATAAGTGAAAATCTATATGTCGTTTACTATACCCTTTATGATCGTCCGTCCGACATAAAACAGCAGTTGTTTCCCTTTTCCCACATCGCAGGCGGTGAAGGCGAACGCTCATCATATAAGCTTTTTTGCCTGTGCCGACCGTATGACCATACTATCCTTTATTGATCATCATTCTTTCGTCTGCCACTCCTGGTTCCAGTTCTTTTTGTCACGCTCGACTTCCAGCTTGGCACGCATCTGTACTATCTTGTCGTCCAGTTTTTTGACCAGTTTCTGTACGTCATCCACGTTGTATCCGTTCATGCGTGCGGCACGAAGGCGGGTCCTGACGTATGGCTCGGGGCGTGTGAACTCCTTGTTCCAGGTTTTCAGCTGCCAGCATTCTTCCAGTGCTTTCAGCTCGGTCATCATATTTGAAAGAAGCTGCAAAACGTCCTTCATCTCGTAGCCGCAGCCTCTTTCCTCCCGCAGCGAGTGGACCTCCTCGGGCAGATTTTTGACACTGTACATACACGCACTCCTTTCTTTTAAGACAGATGGTCACGGCATTTTGTGTGGTGACCGCATATCGTTTCATTTTGTCATCAGCGGGGAAAACGGTGAGTACGGCACATTCTATAAAATCTTCCCCAGTTTGATTATATCACAGCGTGGGTCGCTTTTCAAGAGTTTACCAAATATTTTACTGATTTTACATATTTACACTCACAGGCAAAGACATAGTGCAAACTGCATCAAAGACAGCACGGCGTTATGTGCAGGTATCTGTTTTATATTTTAATGCGGACATACTTCATTAAAGGTTGTACAAAAGCGTGCAACTTTTCGGGGTGAACGGGGTGATAGTGAAAGGACTTTTGCAGCGCAGGCAGGAAAGTCCGACAAAGCGAAAGGAGTGAGTGCATGAAGATATCGCCCAGGGCATTTGCGAAGATGTTCGTAAGGACACGCAACGGTTCGGAGACAGCAGTAAGGCTGGGTGCCAGCCCCGAAGATGCCAAAAGCATCGAAGCCGACCTGATGGCGAGTGCTGCGGTAAAGCGTGAGATACGCAGGCTCGACAAGGAGGACGCACAGACACTTTGCTACGTGAAAACAGGGCTTTCAAGGCTGGCGTTCGGCAGCATAAACGAAGCCGCAGCGCTGGTGTTCGACGAACAGCCCGAACGTTCTGACATACTGAGGGCAGACCTTTTCAACGTCAGCGAGATAAAGCGTGTGAAGGGCGGGGGAGTCGAGATGAAGTTTTTCGACAGGCAGAAGGCGCTGGAAAAGCTGGTGGAACTTGACCCCGACCTGAAGGAAGTATCGGCGGCGCAGGAATTTCTGAATGCTGTGTACGGCGCAGCGCAGGATACCGAAAGCACGGACGGTGACGTCTGTGAGTAGCAAAAAGAAACAGGGCATGAGGTTCTCGGGCAAGCAGCAGTTCTTGTTCCGCTGGTGGTGCAGCAGGAGATATTCGGGCTATGACGGCGTGATATGCGACGGTGCTGTGCGTTCGGGCAAGACGAGCTGCATGGCGCTCAGCTTCCTGATATGGTCGATGGGCAGCTTTGACGGCAGGAATTTCGGGCTTTGCGGCAAGACGATAATCAGTCTGCGCCGCAACCTGCTGACAGAACTGCTGCAAAGGGCGGCAAAGCTGGGCTTCACGGTGAACGAGAACATATCAAAGAATTACATGGACGTTTACTTCGGCACAAAGCGCAACAGGTACTACCTGTTCGGCGGCAGGGACGAAGCTTCGGCATCGCTGATACAGGGTGTGACGCTGGCGGGGGTGCTGATGGACGAAACGGCACTTATGCCACGCAGCTTTGTGGAACAGGCGGTGGCAAGATGTTCGGTGACAGGGTCGAAGCTGTGGTTCAACTGCAACCCCGATGCGCCCTATCACTGGTTCAAGCGGGAATGGATAGACAAAGCCCGTGAGAAAAATCTGCTGTATATACATTTTGATCTGACCGACAACCCCTCGCTGAGCGCAGATGTCATCAAGCGTTATGAAAGGCTGTACACAGGTGCGTTCTACGAAAGATTCGTCAAGGGAAGATGGAGTGCGGCAGAGGGACTGGTATACCCGATGTTCGACGAGAAAAAATATGTCTGCAATGAACTGCCCCGAGAGATGGAGCGCTATGCGGTCAGCTGTGACTACGGCACGGTCAACCCGAGCAGCTTCGGGCTTTGGGGGCTTTGCAAAGATGTATGGTACAGGGTGGCTGAATACTATTACGACTCGGCAAGAGAAGGCAGCAGGCGCACCGATGAGGAACACTACGGCGCATTGGAAAAGCTTGCTGAAGGCAGAGAGATCGAATATGTGGTCTGCGACCCCTCGGCGGCATCGTTCATACAATGCATAAAGCGCCACGGGAAGTTCCGTGTGATACAGGCGAAAAACGATGTGGTATCGGGCATTCGCCGCACACAGGACATGATACTTGGCGGCAGGCTGAGGATATGGGCAGGGTGTGAGGATATCCTGCGGGAATTCAGCCTTTACCGCTGGGACGAGAGCGCAGGCAGAGACTGTCCCGTCAAGGAGAACGACCATGCGATGGACGACATGAGGTACTTCGTAAGCTCCCTTGATGAAGGCAGTGAGGCAGGTTTTGCTGCCATATCTGTTTAGGACTGTCAGCGGCAATTGGAAGGAGTGGTCAGGATTTGAGATTATTCGGACGCAGGGAGAAGGAGGAAAAAGCCTATGAGCGGCAGTGCTTTTCTGCGGAAGCGGGAGACGGCATGTTCAGGCTGGCGGCTGATGACAGCATACTGGAGGGCGGCATTTATGACGGGCTGAGGGCGACCGTGCCTGTGATAGATGCGTGCTTCGGGAAGATCATAAGGCTGGTGGGAGACTTCAGGGTCACAGCGAAGGACGAGAGGTTCAGCGATGAACTGGAGAAGTTCGTCCGTGAGATCACGGTGGGCATATCGGGCAAGTCGCTTTACACCTTTGCCGACATGTACCTTGACAGCCTGCTGACCTACGGCAGGGCTGTGGGCAGGATAGTCACCGATAAGGAGACACAGACGGTCAGGGGACTTGTGGTGGGTGACAGCAGCCTGTTCCGTGTGAAGCGGGGCAGCAGCGAGCTTGAAAAGCAGTTCTGCTTTTACGGCGACGGCAGGGAGGTGAAGCTGCCGTGTCCCGAAAAGCTGCTGTATACGGTGCTCAACCCCAGCCCCCGACACCCCGACGGAGTTTCCATACTCAGGGGACTGCCTGCCATAAGCGGTGTGCTGATGCGGATATACCAGTGCATCGGGCAGAACTTTGACAGGGTGGGCAACGTGCGCTATGCCGTGACATACAGACCCTCCGGGGACGGGCTGGACAAGCGTTACGCAAGGGAGCGTGCGCAGGAGATAGCGCAGGCGTGGTCTGACGGCATGCAAAGCGCCAAGAACGGCGTTGTCAAGGATTTCATCACGGTGGGCGATGTGGACATAAAGGTCATCGGTGCGGAAAATCAGCTGATAGACACTGAGGTGCCTGTGCGGCAGCTGCTCGAACAGATGGTGGCAAAGCTTTCGGTGCCGCCTTTTCTGCTGGGGCTGAACTGGTCCACCACCGAAAGGATGAGCAGTCAGCAGGCGGACATACTGACGAGCGAGCTGGAATATTACAGGCGTCTGCTGGAGCCTGTGCTGAAAGAGATATGCGAAGCCTTCCTTGAAAGCTGCGGCACAGACTGCGGCGTGGAGGTGGAATGGGCGAACATAAATCTTCAGGACGAGGAAGCGCTGGCAAGGTCAAGGCTTTACAATGCGCAGGCAAAAAAGCTTGAACTGGAGAACGAGGAGACCGAAAAAAGGAGGAACGGAGAATGAGCGAGAGCATAGGCATCACAGATGAGGTGCTGGAGAAGATAAACCGCCATTCGGTGGGGACGCTGACTGCTGACATGGTGTACTGTTTCAGTGTGCTGCTTTGCGACAACGAGGTGGACAGGGACTATGAAAGGTTCTCGGCGGAAGCGCTCGGCAAGCTGGCAGAGCTTTTTGTGGGGCGCACGGGGATATTCGACCACGACTGCAAAAGCAGCGGGCAGACAGCGAGGATATACGAAACGGAGGTAAAGACCTACCCTGACAGAAAGACCTCTGACGGCAAGGAGTATGCGGCGCTGATGGGTTACGCATACATGGTCAGGACGGAGCAGAACAAGTCACTGATAGCCGAGATAGAGGGCGGCATAAAAAAGGAAGTCTCGGTGGGGTGTTCGGTGAAAAAGCGGATATGCTCGATATGCGGCAGTGACGGTTCAAGGGGCGGCTGCGCACATGTAAAGGGCAGGACCTACGGCGGCAGGCTTTGCTTTGTAACGCTGGAGGAACCCACAGACGCCTATGAGTGGAGCTTTGTGGCTGTGCCTGCGCAGAGGGCTGCGGGCGTGACAAAGGTCTACGGTGAAAGAGAGGACAGCGATGCGGCAGAGGCGCTCAAAAGTCTGGAAAAGCTGTTCTGTGAGGAGCTGACGGCTGACATCATCAGGCTCAGAGGCTTTGTGGACGGCGAGGTGCCCGACCACAGCGAGCTTGATATATACGGCATGATAGAGCTCAAGCGCAGGCTCGAAAAGCAGCTGAGAGATGAGGCTGCGAGCGGCAGTGCGGGCGTCGTGAAAAGCAGCAGCGACGCTGAACTGAGAGCGTTCAGGGTCTGACGGAAGGCTTTGGGCGGCGGGCGGGAATGACTGCAAGTATAGTAAACGACATATAGATTTTCACTTATACCGACCGCACTGCCTGCGATATTTGGCGGTGTGGTCGGGATAAGTCAGAAAATCTATGTCGTTTAATATAAGTCAGCCGACAGCGGGACTGAGGGTCCATTGGGGCATTTAGCGGCAGAGACCGAAAATGGCAGTCAGGAAGATATACAGCGCACCGCTTTGTTTGCTGCGGCGGTGCGTGCAGCGGGTGCAGCAAAAGATACGGAGGTAAATATGTACGATAATATAAGACTTGACAGATCGCTTTACAACATCACAGGCAAGAGCTTCACACAGGCGCTTACCGAGCTTGACCCCGATGAGGGCTACAAGAACACCGAACTGAGCGGGCTGGACGCCTTTGAGAGACAGCTCAAGCGCTTTGACATCAAGGTCTCGGGGCTTGACAGCGACAGGGTGGAAAAGTTCTTCGTCAGCTCGCAGTCTGCGGTGCTTTTCCCCGAATACATCAGGAGAATGGTGAAGAAGGGACTGGAGCGTGTATGCCTTGCTGAGACTGTCTGCGGTGCGGTATCAAAGACTGACGGCATGGATTACAGAGGATTCAGCCTGACAAGCTCGGGTGCCTGCCCCACAGGTCAGGGCGAGGAGATGGCTGTGACAGAGATGGCGCTCCAGACAAACAGCAGGGAAATGGTGAAGTTCGCAGAACTGCTGACCTGCACTTACGAGGCATTCAGAAAGCAGAGACTTGAAGCCTTCGGCATAGTGCTCAGGGAACTGGGCGCAACTGTGGGCAGGGCGCTCAACAGCTATATATGCGAGACGCTCATACACGGTGCCGATGATTACACCGTTGAGGGCGAGAGCATAACCTATGCTGACCTGGCGAAGTTCTGGAGCAACATGGATACCCACGAGATGGACATGATGCTGTGCAGCCCCGAGCTTATGGCGCAGATACTTGCGCTGCCCGAGATGAAGTACTGCACTGGCGAGGGCACTGCGAGCGGCAGGGTAAGCACGCCTTACGGTGTCACCCTGATAAAGTGCAGCCAGATGCCTCAGGGCAAGCTGCTGGGCATAGACAGTTCAGCGGCTGCGGAGCTTATACTGGGCAGTGATGTGGTGGTCGATCATGACAGGCTGATAAGCAAGCAGATAGATCAGATAAGCTGTTCTGTACTGGCAGGCATGACAAAGGTCATGGGCGATGCTGTAAGGGTGCTGAGCACTTCGGAGGAGTGATGCATATAAAAAAGGGCGGCTGAAAGAGCCGTCCTGCCCTGCGGGGCATTTTGTAAGGAGGGATACTGATGTTTGACCTTGACAGAGTGATGCAGATATTTCAGAAGATAAGCGGTTGCAGGACAGGCAGGTATGATGAGGTGCTGCCGATCGTGCAGGCGGCGATAAAAGCGGTGGAGCGTGCCGTGGACCCCGAAAAGGTCACCGAAGATAATCTGCCTGCATGTGAGTTTGCGGCGGCATGCGTGGCTGTCTACGACTTTGTGTGCAGCGAATGCAGCCGTGAACAGACTGCGGTGACAGCAAACGGCAATGCGGACAACAGCGCTGACTTCAGTCACAGGCTGAAAGGTTCTGCGGAGCTCAGAAACGAAGCTATCAGGCGGATAGGGTGGCTGATGCTCGATAACTTTGTGTTCGGGACGATGTGAGGTGACAGCTTTGGGATATGTGATAAAGGACAGCCTTGACATGGCTGCGATAAAAAGCGCACTTTCAGGGGTGCTGACAAACGCAGGCTTCACGCCGAAAGAGGAGTACACCGACTTTGACAGCAGGGGCGTTGAGGGCTGCCTGGCAGTGTGGTCGGCGGACAGCGTAAGGCTTGAACAGACAGGCGGCAGGCTCAGCGGGGGCAGCAGCTCGTTCACGGCTGAGCTGACTTTCAGGGTGAAGCTGATGGGCAGCTTCGGCTGCTTTGATGACTATACCGAGTTCAATGACAGATGCTGTGAGGTCTGTGCGGGGCTGGGCTGCCTGAAAGGTTATGGCAGCGTGACGGCAGAGTTATGCAGGGCAGACAGTGACATGCAGCAGAAAAGACTGGTGCGTGAGCTGAAAGCCGTGTTTACTGTCTGCATGAAGGAGGTCTGAGATGGGACTTAAAAGATGCAGCGGACAGAGCGTCAGAATGATAATAGGCGCAGCGACGATATTCCCCTCTGCGGTCAGCTTTTTCAGGAAGGACAACTGCTATCAGGTAGAAAAGGCGGGCGGCGGCATAGAGCTGCGCACGAACGGTTCAAAGGGGCTGGAGATAATGGCATCGGGCAGCTATGCGCCCGATGAGAAAAACACCATAAGGACGATACTTGAAAGCTTTGTATCTGACGTGCACAGCGTTACGGTGGACGGGCGTTCTTACGGCAGCATGATACTGCTGGAGGGCACGCTGACGGAAAAGTCTGCTGAGCTGGGCGGCACTTACAGGCTGAGAATGGGCGGTTACGAGATATGAGGGGGTGCAGCTGATGGAATGCAGGGCAGTGCTTGATATAAAAAGCAGCAGTACGGTCACGGAAAAAACGCTGCTGCTGTGCACGGGGTTCGTATTTGAGAAGGCGCTGTATGTGCCCTACACGCAGTTCACGGGGGAATTTTATGAGGACGGTCAGCCTATGTTCAGGGCGGGGCAGGTCATAAGGGTGCGGATATACCTGGATATGACCCTTATACACTGCGGCATGCCCGATGAGGTCACCATATCAAGGAAGGACAAGGGGCACAGGATAAGGCTGCATTCAAGGGGATATACGCTGCTGCTGGCACAGAATCAGCCTTACCCGAGGATAAACAGCAATGTTACGCTGAAAAGTCTTTGTCAGGCAAACCTGGTGTGCAGCGAGATAACCTACGAGGACCCCACGCCGAGAGTGGGGAACATTTACGTGAACGAGGGTTCGACAGTGTGGGAGGCTGCTGTGGCTTACTGCATAAAGGCAAGCGGCAGATACCCGTACATCAAGGGGACGAACATGGTGAAGATGAATTCGGCGGACGCAGGCACGGTCAGCTATTACAGCGCCGTCATCACAGAAGAGACAAGCGCCATGAACACCTCGATGCTGCTTTCGGACGTTTACATGAAGGAGTTGGGCGAGGACTACCCCTTTGAAGCGCATGACACTTCCGCTGCTGCCATGAAGATAGTCAGGAGCAGGTATTATCCGCTGGATATGCAGTGGCTTTATGACCCGCAGGTGGGACTTCAGCACAAGCTGGATATCTCAAACAAGGGCGTAAGGACGGCGGGGCTGACCTACGAAGGCTGGAAGGGTGAGGACATAATGTACCGTGCATCGGGCGGCGGAGACATATCGGGGCTGAGGATAAACTATCTGCGCACGGTGGGCGGCAGGCATGGCATATTCACAACAGTCAGGGCTTATGACGACAGATACGGACAGAAATAGGCAGGTATGCACACGGCGGCGGGCGATGCGGGTGTGCAGCCTTATGCGCAAGCCTTTTTTCCTTGCATGCGGGGGAAGGGCTTGCGCCGTTTTTTGTGCAAAAAATCTTAAAATTCGTGAGATTTGTGATAAAAATTTCACCACGAACTCACCGCTGCTGATATTGACAGCAAAGCCGCAATGGTATATAATTATAAAATGTAGGAAGACAGATATAACAGCATGACTGCTTATCCGCTGAGGGCGGAGGAAGTGATCTGCGCTTACGAAAAAAAGTTGCTTTTGAAAGACATATAACGGAGACAGCATTCACTTTAAGGAGGATCATCATGAATAAGTTTCTGCGCAGCACGATCGCTGCCGCTGCATCGGTCGTGATATTTGCAGGCTGCACCATACCCGGCACGAATACCAAGGTCGGCGGGAAGAAGGCAAATACCGATTCATACAGTTACAGTCCCACCGAGACTGAGAACCCCGAACAGGTTTATGAATGGCTGATAAAGCCGTCAATACAGGCTGATAACATAATATCGTTCGATGCCAGCAAGATAGACCCCGATAAAGCGGAAAGCAAGATGTATTACAACTACTCGGTCATAAGGCAGAGCGGCAGATACGGTCTGATAGATTATTCGGGCAACATCATCATCAGCCCCGACTATGATGACTATTATCTTTGCAGCTGCGGTGAGATAGTGCTTTTCAACGTGATAGATGAACGTAAGGGTGAGTATGAGTATGTAACGCTTGACAAGGACGATCACCCGACAGACATACCCTCACATACCGACAACAGCTATTCTGTATATTACTGGGATATCAGCACACAGAAGGTGTTCGAGGGAGAAAGTGACAGCGATGAGGTCTCGGAATACACAGGCAAAAGAACTGTCGCTGTGACAGAGGCGAATGTGGAACTGGACGATTACGGTTCACTGAAGGTATCGGTGCCTGATGATGCACTCTGCGGACTTGCAAAGGAAGGCGCACTGCTGGTGGACTGCCAGTATGATGCATACTATGCACCTTCCGGCAAGAGTATCGGCAACACCTATGTGGCATTTCGGAATGCTGCGGGCAAGTGGGGATATTTCGATAATGAAGGTCAGCAGATAATAGACTTTATCTGTGACGGCGACCCCAATGCATACAACGGCATGACTAATGATGACCAGCTGCTTATACACCCATACCTGTTCTGCGATGAATACCTGCCTGTATATACCGACGGCTTTTACAGCTACTACGACCTTGACGGTGAACAGGTAGTGCGCCAGGGCGAATTCAGTCAGGCACGCCCCGTCAACAACGGCAGGGCATGGATAAAGCAGGGCGAATACTGGGGCATTATCCAGCTGGGTGAGATAGTCGAGGAGGAAAAGGAGAAGCCTAAGGACGATTCTTCATCGCAGGTGACTTCGACCACATCGCAGTATTATTACTGGACAGAGTCCACCGAAGAGGACGAGAGCGCTGATGAGGCTGAACTTCCCGTTGAGACAGACGAGAACGGCAATGCAGTGACCACCGCCGATACAGGCGAGTGGACAGACACAGCCGCAACGCTTCCCGATGATGCGGGTCAGACTGACACACAGCCTGTGGATACCGAACCCGTATACACCGAACCTGTTGTGACAGAACCTGCATTTACAGAACAGCCTGTTTATACCGACCCTGTATATACCGAACCTGCCGTGCCTGAGCTGCCCGGAGATTTCTTTGAATAAAAAAATGTGGTTATCCCTTTAACACACCATTTTATACAACGGTGTAACAAGATATAAGTATTGTGATGTATTCTTTTCCCCCGCCTACGGCAAATGCGTGAACGCATGGGAAAAGAAT
>CAMNMO010000024.1 GCA_946544695.1 uncultured Ruminococcus sp.
AGCCGAATTTGACGAGGTGTTCGACGCTGTCGAAAACGGCAGGGATATAGACGACCCGCAGGCAGAGGAAAAGGATACCGAGAGTTCAAAGGCAGAGGAACCCAAGCCCGCTGAAACACAGGCAGAGGAACCCAAGCCCGCAGAAACACAGTCGGAGGAAACCAAGCCCGCAGAAACACAGGCAGAAGAACCCAAGCCCGCTGAAACACAGGCAGAGGAACCCAAGCCCGCTGAAACTCAGGCAGAGGAAACCAAGCCCGCTGAAACTCAGGCAGAAGAACCCAAGCCCGCAGAAACTCAGGCGGAAGATACTTCCGATGAGGGATTCGAGATCCCCGATATCTTTGATATGACTGAGGAAGAAGCTGTTTCCACACTTGAAGGTCTTGGCCTCAACTGCGTGATACAGTACGCATTTGACCATACTGAAAAGGGTCTGGTATGCTCATATTACAACCCGAATGATGATCCCTTTGATAACACGGTGCACAAGGGCGACAGAGTAACGGTGGTCATCTCCCTCGGTGACTATGAAGGCGAATGGTACGATTCACCGGGCGAGCGTGCATCGGGAAACCCTGTCACCGAAGATATCATGCTTGAAGTCCCCGTGCCTGACGGTCTGAGCGGTTCGTATACCTTCAGCATATTCTTCGGAGATGAGGAAGAATACACCACTGCCTTCGATAATATAGAGAGCGTTGACAGCATAGCCTTTGATACCAGAGAAGCAGACAAACAGGTACTTGCTGTATACGCAAAGAATAATGATGCACAGGACGGTAAATATATACGCTACGCCGCTTACGAGGCAGACCTTGAGAACAAAACCTACAACCTTATCGGTGAACTGAACACCGACGCACTTCTTCGCACCATGAACTGAAACTTCCTGTATCCGTAAGAAAAAAGAACAAGAGAAAGAAATATATATTATATAGTAAACGGCTGATGGCATTGCAGATATGCGACCCTCAGCCGTTTTTGTTTATATCCGTAAGGCTGTTCAAGCCTGAAAAATGCCCCCGTGCGTTTTTTGCGCACAGGAGCATGATCTTTCAGAAAACAGTTATGCTGCCTTTGAAGCCTTTCAGCGGTATCCTGTATTTTTCCATAAGCATGGGACCGCAGGAATTCGAGCCGACGCCCGCCATCGCAAAGTCGGCGCAAAGCACGGTGAAGCCGCTTTCTTCAAGTTCATGGCGGTGTGCCTTCGATGCAAGTTCTTCCTGCGTGAAGCGGCTGAGGTTGAATGAGAAGCCTTCCTCTGAGGTCAGGGTGAGGTCGGCGGTGCCGCTTGTGACGGTAAGGCGTTCGGTGCCGCAGTGCGAGCCGTTTTCCTGCGGGCGCAGGTAGGGCTCGTAAAGTTCATCTACCGAAGCTGTGAACCTGCCAAGATAGCTTGCCTGATGCTTGTCGGCATAGCTTTCGTAAGGTCCGTATCCGAAATAGTCGGCGTTGGAAAAGCTGTCATCAAGGAAAAACCTCAGCCCGAAGCGGGGCAGCACCGTCAGCTTTTCGTCATCTGCGTCAAGGGCGGCGGTAACGGTCAGCCTGCCCTCGCCGTCTATGCGGTACTCGGCATCGACCCTTGCGAAGGGTGCGAAAATGCTGCGTCCGTAGGCTGTCCTTGCCCTGATGACTATCTGTCCGTCCTCACGGGAAAGGGAAGTCTCATAGACCTTAGTCTGGGGGGTGCGCATGTAAAGCCTGTCCCAGTCACTGCGCATGGTGTCGTTGTCGGTGGGGGCACGGAAGAAGTTGAACTCCAGCGGCTTTTGCAGAATGTTCACGCCGCCCTTTACTATGGCGGTGAATGCAGCCTTTGTGCGGTCGAAGGTGAAATGCCGCCCGCCTGCGTCTATCTCATAAGTCCTGCCGCTTTCGGTGACAGCGGCGTCATCGGCAGGCACGGCTGCGGGGGCTGTGCGCTGCCTTTTACCGATGACGAACCGGTCAAAGCCCACCTGATGACCGTCTGCCTTATCGGAAAATATGAAACGTACAAAACAGCCCTCATACGCCTTGCAGAAGCTGTCGTCTATTGTAAAACTGCCTTCGGGCGGCAGGGCATAGTCAAGGCTTTTCGTGCAGAGAATGCCGTCGCAGCCGCTTATCTCATATCGCAGGTCAAAGCGTTCCTCGGCATTTACAAAATGCAGGTTCGAGTGCAGGGTGAAGCTGCCGTTTTCATGGGTGATGCGCACGGGGCGGTAGACCTGCGCCACCTCCAAAAGACCTGTGTGGGGAGTCCTGTCGGGGTAGACAAGACCGTCACAGCAGAAGTTGCCGTCGTGGTGCAGCTCGCCGAAATCTCCGCCGTAGCCGTATTTTACGCCGTTCTCGTCCTCGCCTGTGGGAAATGCGTGGTCGCACCACTCCCAGACAAGTCCGCCGATAAAACGGTCATCGGAAAGAAACTGCTGCATGTAGTCCTCCATGTCGCCCGAACTGTTGCCCATAGCATGGCAGTATTCGCACAGCAGGAAAGGGCGGGTCTCGTCCTTCTTCTGCAAAAACTCACGCATGCCGTCGATGGAGGTGTACATCTCGCTGACAACGTCAAGCACATCATCGGGGGTGTCGTCAAGGCGGTGGGTGCTTTCGTAGTGCACGGGGCGGGTGCTGTCAAGGGACTTTATCAGCTTTGCGCCCTCACGGAAATTCGTGCCCCAGCCGCTTTCGTTGCCCAGCGACCAGAATACCACGCAGGGGCGGTTCAGGTCCCTTTTGACCAGCAGGCGGTGACGGTGCAGTATGCCCTCACGGAACATCGGGTCGCTTGCTGTCAGGGCGATGCCGTTGTAGCTGCCGCCCTCCCTGTCCCAGCGGAGATTCTGATAAACATTGACACAGCCGTGACTTTCGATGTCGGCTTCGTCGATGACGTACAGTCCGTACTCGTCGCAAAGCTCGTAAAACCTTGGTGCATTGGGGTAATGGGAAGTCCTGACGGCGTTTATGTTGTGTGCCTTCATCATCTCCAGGTCACGGCGCATCTTGCTTTCATCGGCATAATAGCCCGTGTCGGGGTAGCTGTCGTGGCGGTTGACGCCGAATATCTTCACTTTTTTACCGTTGACGGTGAACACACCGTCTTCGATGCTGACCGTGCAAAAGCCCACCCTGTCGGTGATGACTTCATTGGCTGTCCTTAAAACAAGGCGGTAAAGATATGGGCTTTCGGCACTCCAGAGCTTTGGGGCGGTGACAGCGGCGGTAAAAGGCGCACCCTCAGCCGCTTTGCCGCTGAGAATGAGTTCTTCACCGTCATAGAGTTCGATATCGGCGGGTATGCCCTTTACCGCAACGGTGAGGTTTCCATGCATGTCAGCGGTGATGCGGTAGTCCTCAAGTCGTTCGGCGGGGCGTGAAAGCATGTAAACATCACGGAAAATGCCTGAAAGCCTGAACTTGTCCTGGTCCTCGAGATAGGTGCCGTCACACCATTTCAGCACGGCGCAGACGATGGAGTTTGCGCCTTCGGTGAGAAAGTCGGTGATATCGAATTCGGTCATGCGGTGGGAGACCTGAGTGTAGCCTGCGAAACTTCCGTTCACAAAGAGGTACATGCAGCTGTCCACACCTTCAAACACGAGGATACGGCGCAGTCCGTCGGGGGAGTATGAGTAATCTCTGTGATAAACGCCTGTGGGGATATCATCGGGGACGAAGGGCGGGTCGAAGGGGATAGGGTAGTTGACGTTGGTGTACTGTGGTCTGCCATAGCCGTGAAGCTGCCAGTTTGAGGGCACGGGCAGTCTGCGTTCAAACTGCATGGCAGTGAAGTCATCGGGCAGGTCGGTGACACTTTCGTAATAGGCGAAATCCCAGTCGCCGTTAAGAGAGAAACGATTTTCGACAGAGAAGTAAGCACGGGGCGGGAGGGTGCCTTTCTCCTGAACATTTGGGTCTTCATGGAGCACCATGAGACTTTTGGGTGAGCCGTGAGCGGCAAGAATAGAGAGATCCATAATAAAAAGCCTCCTGTTGAGATAATAGAAAAGCAAATGAAAAAAGCCTGAATCTTTGGCATATCTTTTTATGGTTATCCCTTTAAAACACAATCGTATACACCGGTATAACAAGTGAAATTTATTGAGATGTTTTCTCTCCCCCGCCGAAGGCGGGGGAGAGAAAACCGCCAACTATTGTTATAGTATGGTGTGTCAGCGGGATAACCACATTTTGCTTTGCTGCGCTTTTCGCTTTATGACTTATCATACCATAATTTTATCCCTTTTTCAATACAGGATATTCGCAGGTCTTATGGATATTATATAACAATATGAACATCACGCACTGCCGCTGCCGCACCTGTGCGCTTTCATCACCTGCCGTACACCCACATTTCCCCAAATTTTGCTTGCAAATCATACGAAAATGTGCTATACTGTGTTTGTGTAAAAATTTTTCTCGGTAAAGAGGTATGTATAGATGAAATGTAAAGTCCGCTCTTTCTTCGCAGTTTTCTTCGCTTTGCTCGTCATTGTGAATGTCTCTCTCCCTGCGGCTGCACTGAGCTTTTCGCCCACTGCCCGTGATGAGAACGGCAAGATAAAAGATGTAAAGCTTTACTCCGACTGCGTTTATATGAAAAATCTCGATACGGGTGAGGTCATCGTCGATATAAACAGCGAAAAAGAAGTCCCGCCCGCTTCGCTCACCAAACTGATGACGGCTGTGGTCATGCTGGACGAGCTGGGCGGCGATGAGACTGCCCTTAAAAGCAAAATGATGTCCGCAGGCACCGAAGCCTTCGATGAACTGTATGACACGGGCGCTTCTACGGCGGATATACAGCCCTTTGAATCGGTAAGCGCTTATGACCTGCTGGCTGCACTGCTGATACAGTCTGCCTGCGAAGCAAGCAACATCATCGCCATAAATGTGGGCGGCAATGTGCCCAGATTCGTTGATATGATGAATGAGAAGGCGAATGAACTGGGGCTGAAACACACGCATTTTTCCAATGCACACGGTCTGTTCACCCAGCAGAATTTCTCAACAGCCAAAGATATCGCCGAGATATGCGAGTATGCCATAAACAAGTACCCCGTGTTCAAGGAGCTGGTTGAAAGCCCGTCTTTCATGATGGACGCCACCGATTTCCACCCCGAGGGCACTTACCTGACGAATACCGACTACATGCTCAACGAGTACACGGATTATTATTACACCTACTGCCGTGGCATCAAAACGGGCACCACCGAAGCGGCAGGCAGATGCTTTGCAAGCTATGCCACCCGTGACGGCGTGACCTACCTGATAGTCACGATGGGCGCACCTATGGAAAAGCTGCCCGAGGATATCAAGCGTGGCGAGGAAGACCCCGAATCGCTGTATGCCGACGATGTGGTGTATTACAACTTCATTGACCATATAAATCTGTATGAATGGGCATTCAACATGCTGGTGCAGAAGGACTTCATCGACGAACTCAGCGAGGTAAGGGACGTGAAGGTGGAGTACGGCAGACAGCGTGATTACGCCAACCTGAAACCCGCAGGCGGGTACAGCCGCATGTGGCCTGCGAACATACCTGTGGACGATGTGGAAAAGGTCATAACCGTGAAGGAGCATATCGTGGCACCTGTTGAGGTGGGCGATGTGCTGGGACAGATGGAGCTGAGGTACAAAGGCGAGGTGCTGGCTGATATCGACCTGATATCCACCACAAAGGTGGAAAGGTCGCCCGTTAAGGAAAGAATGCGGGTGGTGAAGTCTTATTTCAGGTCGATGACATTCAAGGTGACTGCGGGTGCGGTCATAGGCGGGATAGCCCTTTACTGCGTGGCAGTGTTCCTGATGGCACAGCGCAAATATCTGCGCAGGCTGAACAGGTCTGCCGACGGTGAGGACGAGGAATAAGCGGCTGAGCCATCATACAGGTGTTTAAGGTGATTTATAGGAGATGCAGTGAAAACAGGATAATGTATAGTAAACGACATGGAGGTAACTGTCATGAAGGTACTGAAAAAACTGATCTGCATCACAGCGGCGGCGCTGACGGCTTTGCTGTCGGGCTGCACGGCAAAAACACAGAAAAAGGATATCACCGAGATAGGCGATGGGCTGACGGTATACTGTTTTCAGGCGGGCAAGGCTGATGCGCACCTGATATACGGCGATGACTGGGCGGTGCTGATAGACTGCGGTGAAAAGGGTTTCGGCAAGACGATAGTCAGGTATATGGAAGAAAACGGCATCAAAAAGCTGGACTATCTTATCATCACCCATTTTGACAAGGACCATGTGGGCGGCGCTGCAAAGGTGCTAAAAGAATGCGAAGTCGGGAATGTACTGCAAAGCAACAGTCCCAAAGTGAGCGACGAATATACCAATTATATCGAGGCGCTGGCTGACAGGCAGCTGACGGCTGAGACTGTCAGGGAGCGGCTGACTTTCACGCTGGGCGACACTGAATTCACGGTGGACCCGCCGCAGCAGGAGGTCTACGAAGTTGACCCGAGCAACAATTCTTCGCTGATAACGGAAGTGGTCTGCGGCAAGCGCAGGCTGCTGTTTGCGGGCGATGCGCAGGACGACAGGCTGGCGGAATACACAGCGTCCTGCACGGCGGTGTACGACTTTGTAAAGGTGCCCTATCACGGTCACTTGCAGAAGGAACTGGCGCCCTTTGCCGAGAAGATAAAGGCAGGCATTGCGGTGATGACAAGTTCCGATAAGGAACCCGAGGACAGCGAGGCGGTGGCGATGTTTGAAAAGAACGGCGCTGAGGTGTTCAGGACGAGGACGGCTGCTGTCATAGTAAAGTGTGACGGTGAGGATATAGCGGCGGCTTATGACGATTAGGCGCTGTATATAAGGAGGAGAGGAAAGATGTTTTTCTTTTCAAAGAACAGGAAGAAAACACAGGAGATGAAGGCTGGAAAGCCCGAGAGCACCGAAAAGACCGGGAACACCCAAAAGTCCGAGGACAGCGGTGAAAAGGTCGGGAAGGGGCTTGGCACCTGCATGATGTCGAGGTCGCTGGTCGAAGGCAGGTCAAAGCTGAAATGGCTGTTCCGTGATGAGGGCATGGACGATGCGGACAGCGGCTGGCGTGCTGTGGGCGACATAGATTCGCAGGAGGACGTTGACGAGGCGCTGAACTTCGTGATGGTGCCTTTCAGCAAGCTGGCTGAACTGGAACCTTCGGTGGTGGATATATTCGATATGCCCATCTGGACAGAACTGGAGTATGACCCCGAAACAAGGAAGTTCAGAGAGGTCGAGGGCGCTGATGATGCAGACCCCGAGGACGCAGCGAAGGCATTTGAAAATGTAAACTTTATATGAACAGACTTTACAAATGCGGGTGCATAGTGTATAATAAATAAGTCGTATTGTGCGGATAACGCACACAACCCATGTCCCTGCGGCAGAATACGGGTCACGCTTCGGTAAGAAGAAAGTACCTGCCGTATCCCGACGCAGAGGAAAATATTTTAAGAAAGAGGTACAAGATTATGCTGAGAAAAGACGAAAAGACAGCCGTTATAGAGGCTAACAGAACACATGACACCGACACAGGTTCCCCTGAGGTACAGATCGCTATACTGACAAGAAGGATCAGCGACCTGACAGAACACCTGAAGGTGCACAAGAAGGATAACCACTCCAGAAGAGGTATGTACAAGATGATCGGTAGGAGAAGAAACCTTCTCAACTACCTGAAGAAGAACGACATCGAGAGATACAGAGCAGTTATCGAGAAGCTGGGTATCCGTAAGTAATTTTCTGAAAATCGCCGGGGCAGAGGTGCGTTTTGCACCACTGCCTTTTGGTGCTTTTAAAATCAAATTTCAAAATGTTGCGGTGACGGCCGTTTAGCATTGATCGGAGGGTGTGAGAGCTCATACTCTGCGCTTATTGCTAAATCCTTCGCCCGACAAGACGAGGAGGATAATTAAGAATATGTTCGAGAATGCAAGGACCTTTGAGACCACCTACGCAGGCAGACCTGTCGTAGTTGAAACAGGCAAGACCTGCGGGCTGGCTAACGGCTCGTGCTGGGTAAGATACGGCGAGACAGTCGTTATGGCTAACGTAACAGCTTCCAAGAAGCCCCGTGAGGGCGTGGATTTCTTCCCGCTTTCAGTTGACTTTGAGGAGAAGATGTACTCAGTGGGCAGGATACCCGGCAGCTTCACCAAGCGTGAGGGCAAGGCGAGCGACAAGGCTATACTGACCTCAAGATGCGTTGACAGACCCATCAGACCTCTGTTCCCAAAGGATATGAGAAATGATGTTACCGTCGTTATGACCGTACTGTCTGTTGACCCCGACAACTCTCCCGAGATAACAGGCATGATCGCTACGGCTATCGCTTTATCCATATCAGATATCCCGTGGAACGGCCCTGTGGCTTCGATCAACGTGGGCTATGTTGACGGCGAGCTGGTGCTCAACCCCACACTGGAGCAGAGAGCTAAGAACAAGCTGAACCTGACAGTTGCAGGTTCTGCCGAGAAGATAGTAATGATCGAGGCAGGCGCTGAGGAGATACCCGATGACCTGATGCTGAAGGCTATCGAGACAGGCCATGAGGAGATCAAGAAGATGGTCGAGTTCATCAAGGGCATACAGGCTGAGATAGGCAAGCCCAAGTTTGAATTCGAGTCGATGGAAGTTGACCACGACCTGTTCGACGAGATCGAGGCTATGGTAGGCGAGGACGTCAAGAAGGCGCTCGACACCGATGACAAGAATGTAAGAGATGCAAGAATGCAGCCCATATATGATGCAGTTCATGAGAAGTATGACGAGCAGTATCCCGAACAGGGCGCTATGCTGGAAGAGGTTCTCTACAAGCTGCAGAAGAAGATAGTAAGAAACTGGCTCTATGAGGGCAAGCGTGTTGACGGCAGAGGCATCGACGAGATCAGACCTCTTGCGGCAGAAGTAGGCGTACTGCCCAGAGTTCACGGTTCGGGTATCTTCACCAGAGGTCAGACTCAGGTAATGACTATATGCACACTGGGTCCCATATCCGATGCACAGAAGCTGGACGGCATCGACGAGGAGACCAGCAAGAGATATATGCACCAGTACAACTTCCCCAGCTACTCGGTAGGTGAGACCAGACCTTCAAGAGGTCCCGGAAGACGTGAGATAGGTCACGGCGCACTGGCTGAGAGGGCACTTGTTCCCGTACTGCCCAGCGTTGAGGAATTCCCCTACGCTATCAGATGCGTATCCGAGGTGCTTTCTTCCAACGGTTCGACCTCGCAGGGTTCTATCTGCGGTTCCACACTGGCACTGATGGACGCAGGCGTGCCCATCAAGGAGCCTGTTGCGGGTATCTCCTGCGGTCTGATAACCAAGGAGGACGGCAGCTGGATGACAATGGTCGATATTCAGGGTCTTGAGGACTTCTACGGCGATATGGACTTCAAGGTGGGCGGTACCAAAAACGGTATCACCGCTATACAGGTGGATATCAAGGTAGACGGTCTGACAATGGATATCATCGCAAGCGCATTCGAGAAGACCAGAAAGGCAAGAATGTATATCCTCGATGAAGTCATGCTGAAGGCTATACCCGAGGTAAGACCCGAGGTAAGCAAGTGGGCACCCAAGATGCTGTCCACAAAGGTGCCTGTTGACAAGATCAGAGAGGTCATCGGTTCAGGCGGAAAGGTGATCCAGAAGATCAGCGCAGAGTGCGATGTCAAGATCGACATCAACGAGGACGGCAGCGTTTTCGTTTCGGGTCTGGACAAGGAGAAGGCACAGGCTGCTATCAATATCATCAACACCATCGCAAACGATCCCGAGATCGGCGCTATCTACAAGGGCAAGGTCGTTCGTATCATGAACTTCGGTGCGTTTGTTGAGATCGCTCCCGGCAAGGACGGTCTGGTACACATCTCCAAGCTGGACAAGCAGAGAGTCGAGAAGGTGGAGGACGTTGTTTCCATCGGCGACGAGATCGTTGTAAAGGTAATGGAGATAGACGATCAGGGCAGGATAAACCTGTCCCGCAAGGACGCTCTGGCAGATCTTGCCAAGAGAAGCGCAAACAAGTAATTTTTGTCCTTTAGCTCAAAAGGGCACAGTATAAGGCTTTTGTGCAGGACGTGTCTGCGGATGCGCCCTGCACAGCTGTAAATAAAGAAATAACAGTCTGTCAGCGGGATATTCTTCCCGAGACATATATTCAAAAGAACGAACATCGAGAGAATGAGAAAAGGAGTAACAGAATATGAATTGTCCAATGTGTGGTTCACCTTTGGGTGGCAGCGACCGGGTATGCGGCAACTGCGGTACCAGAAGAAGTGAGATGGGTCCTGCGTACAATGATCAGGCGCAGCAGGGCTACGGCAGCAACAATGGCTATGGCGGAAATGGCGGCTATGGCGGAAACGGCGGCTACGGCGGAAATAACGGCTATGGAAACGGTGGCTATGGTGCGAACGGCGGTTATGGCAGCAACAACGGCTATGCTGCGAACGGCGGTTATGGCAACCAGTCCAACAGCAATTACAACAGCTACGGCATGAACGGCAGCTACGGCGCACAGATGAGGGGCAGCGGCAAGCAGAGTCCTTAGAAGCTGATAGCAGGGCTGGTCATAGCGATAGTGGTGCTGGTGGGTATCTTCGGTGTGACCACCTACCTGCATTCACCGCAGGAAGTCAAGATGGCTGACATTACAGTCACACTGCCCCAGCACATGAGCAAGGGCTCGGATTCGGTGTTCATCGGTTCTGATGCTGACGGCGGAGAGTATTATTCAAACAACAACGTGGGCTTTGCTTATGCAAGATACGATGTGAGCGACCTGGGTCTTGAAGATGAGGGCCTCAGCGATCTCAAGAGACTGTTCATAATATCTATGGACGAGACCTTTAAGGGAGAGCTGGAGGGCTACAAGAAGAAGTCCAACACGGACGACCTGCTGAAATTCTATTACACTGAGGACGGCGAAAAGTATTACAGCGAACTTCAGGTGGGCGTGAATGACGGTCAGGTCTACATGTTCATAGCATTCTGCAAATCGAACAATGAGACGAAGTTTGTTGGCAAATTCAACACACTTTTCAAATCCATAAAGTATAACTGATCGGAGGACGCTGATATGAAATGTCCTATTTGCGGCACAGAACTTGATGAGAACGAGGATCTCTGCCCTAACTGCGGCACCAGAAGGATAGAGATGGGCATATTTTACAGCAATATTTCCGAAAAGCTTATGGAAGGTAATGGTAAAATAGAGGACCCTGCTGCCTATGAGGGAATGACTCAGTCTGTGCTGGCATTTGCGTACAAGATGCGCAAGATCATGTATATAGTGAGTGCCTTGGTAATGGTGGGCATGATCATATTTTGCGTTTTCATGTACAGGCGTTATGCCATGCCCTGCGAACAGGAGATAGGCAACATAACCATCACCTTCCCGCAGAGACTTGAATCTGCACCTGACGATGTGTTCAATGCCACCTCGTGGGAACACGGAGAGTGTTTCAGAAACGAGCACATGGGCTTTGTATACATACAGTGTGACCTTGATGATTACGGGCTTGACGAAAGCGATGTCAGCGGACAGGAAAAACTGTTCATATCAGATATGGATAAAGATTTTGAGAATAAGATCATAAACTATAAGAAGCGTGAACAGTCCGACGACCGTCTGCTGTTCGAGTTCGATAACCACGGTCAGCGGTATTATGCCGATATGCGTATCGTGGTGAAGGACAAATATCTTTATATGTTTGTGGCTTATTGCAAAAGCGACGAAGAGTCTTCTTACGCAAAAAGGATCGAAAAGATGTATGATTCGATAAAATACAGATCCTGACGGAGGTGCTGATATGATCTGCAAAACATGCAAAACACCGCTGGCAGAAGGTGCAAATGCCTGCCCGAACTGCGGTACGACACTGGCTGAGATGGGAGTAGTGCTGCCAAAGGCAAGACTTTCAAAGAAGGATGACAAAGCCGATTTTCAGAGCAAGGCTGCAAAGTTCGGCGGAATAGAGGTAAAGGAGCGCAAAGCTTCGATGCTGGCTGGCATTGATATGAAATTACTGAGCCTGGGAATGCTTGCGGTCCTTATAGTCATATTCATTGTGCTGAAGGTAGTTTACGATCACAAAATGGTCACTGCGAAATTTTCCGAATTTGAGGTATCACTGCCTGCATCTATGAGGTCGGTGGACGATCATTCGTTTGAAGTGACAGCTTCAAATATCTGCAAGGCTTACAGCGACAGCAGCATGGAGTTCACCTATGTTCAGTATGATGCGACGACCTTCATACCCGAACTTACCCTGAATCCCGGTATCGACGATATCGAAGGCATGAAGTCCTACTACGCAGCGCAGGAAAGGCTGCGGGTATTCGATAAGGAATTCCCCGACAAGCTGGACGAGACCTTTGAGGAGGACCTTAAAGATTACAAGGTGATAAGCAAGAATAAGAACGAACTGGCATTCACCTATAAAGAAAAAAACGGCGTCACAAATTTTGTTGAGATGCATATAGAGGTAGTTGATGAAAAGGTGTATCAGTTCAGCGTGATGTGTGCTGATGACCTTGAAACAAAATACCGCAAGAAGATAGACACTATTTTTGATTCGATAAAATTCAAGTGATACTGCTGCCCCCGATACCCTGTTGAGGGTCTTGGGGGCACAGTTGTAAGGGGCGGCGCATAGGATATACGGGGGTGGACCTATGGTATATCTTACGGCTGCGCTGCTGGCAATGACCGCAGCTGCGTTTGCTGCACTGCTTGTTTCGGGCAGGCGGCAGGGGTGCAGGTCTGCGGTGGTGGTTATATGGGACGATGACTGCGATGAGGGCGCTGTGCTGGCGCTGCTGCGGGACGAACAGGCAGCAGGCTGTCGGGGCAGGCGGATAATCCTTGTAAGCAGCAGTGCCTTCGATGAAAGGGCAAGGCTGCTGGCAGGAAAGTACAGCGGGATAAGGCTGGTGTGTTCACCGCAGCTGGCAGGTCTCATATCGGAAAACATTCCATCGGGGGAGGACACAGATGAAAGGTACTGAACGCATCGAGGGCGAGGTAGACCGTGTAAAATTCAAAACAGATGACGGAAGCTTCTGTGTGATATATGTAAAGACCGAGGACGACCTTGTTACTGCGGTGGGGGCACTGGGCAACGTTGAGGAAGGCGAGATGGTCATTCTCACGGGGGACTTTGTGGAGAATGAGATATACGGCAGACAGCTGCGGGTGTCGATGTTCGAGAGAAGCCTGCCCACAGGCGAGGCTGCCATACTCAGGTATCTCAGCAGCGGTGCGCTGGAATCGGTAAAGCCGCTCATCGCAAAGCGCATGGTGGCTGAATTCGGTGACAGGACGCTGGAGATCATCGAGAAGGAACCCGAGAGACTTATGGAAGTGCGTGGCATCGACGAGGAAAAGTGCGAAGCCATACAGAAGGATTTCAAAAAGACCTTTGCTGCCCGTGCGCTGATGGTCTACATGAGCAAAAACGAGGTGCCCACCAAGTACAGCGTGAGAGCCTGGAAAAAGCTGGGCAACCTGGCGGAAGCCGAGATAAAGAAGAACCCTTACCTGATGTGCGGCGACGGCATCGACCTGCCTTTTCCCAAGGCTGATGAGATAGCCGCAAGGGAGGATATACCTAAGGACAGCGAACAGCGCATCAGGGCGGGCATACGTGTAAGGCTGAGACAGATAGCCAATGAGTACGGGCACACCTGCATCGCAATGAGTGCACTTGAACGTGAGGTCACCGAGATGCTTGCCATAGACAGCACGCTGTTTGAAAAGGCAAAGCGCATCGCCCTCGAAGAACGTGAGATATACGAGATCGACCGTGACGGCGAGAGCTTTGTCATGCTTGACAGCTGCTACAAGGCTGAGGAATACATAGCAAGGCGACTGGAGATAATGAAGTCCATCGCCTATGACAGCAACATAGATTACTCGCAGGTCATCGAGCTGGAGGAACAGCAGACGGGCATAAAGTATGAGGAGCTTCAGCGCAGGGCGATAAATCTGGCGCTGTCGGAGGGCTTTCTGGTGCTTACGGGCGGTCCCGGCACAGGCAAGACCACCACACTCAATGCGATGATATCGCTGTATGAGCAGCAGGGGCTGGAGGTCATGATAGCTGCGCCAACAGGCAGGGCGGCAAAGCGCATAAGCGACCTGACAGGTCATGAGGCAAAGACTATCCATCGTCTGCTGGAGGTGATGCCGTCAGACGGTGATGAGATGATCTTCATACACGATGAGGAGGACCTGCTTGACTGCGATGTTATGGTGGTCGATGAGATGTCGATGGTGGACAGCGTGCTGTTTGAAGCGCTGCTGAGGGCGCTGAGCGTGACCTGCAAGCTGGTGCTTGTGGGCGACAGCGACCAGCTGCCCCCTGTCGGTGCGGGCAATGTTTTGCAGGATATCATCGACAGCGGTGTGATGTCGGTGGTAAGGCTGACAGAGGTGTTCAGGCAGGCACAGAAGTCTGACATCGTAATGAATGCACACCGCATAGTCAGGGGCGAGATGGTGGATATCAAAAAGCGTGACAACGACTTTGTTTACATGCACCGTGATACACCCAAGTCCATAAGCGATACGCTGGTGGAGCTTTGCAGCTCACGCCTGCCCGACAAGTACGGCTTTTCAGCCATAAAGGATATCCAGGTGCTCACCCCCACCAAGATAGGCAGCATAGGCACGCCCGCCCTCAACAAGCTTTTGCAGGCGGCGCTGAATCCGCATGACGATGACAAGGAGGAGCTGAAAACGGTGTACAACATCTACCGTGAGGGCGACAAGGTCATGCAGATGCGCAACAACTATGAGATAAGCTGGGTGCGCACCGACAGCAGCGGCAGGGAGGAAAGCGGCAAGGGCGTTTACAACGGTGACATAGGCATAGTCACCGAGGTGGACAAGCGGCAGAAGAGCATAGCCATTGACTTTGAGGGGCGCATAGCCATATATAACGGCGAGATGCTGGACGACCTTGAGCTTGCCTATGCGGTCACGGTGCACAAAA
>CAMNMO010000025.1 GCA_946544695.1 uncultured Ruminococcus sp.
TGTTCAGCAGTTCACTCATAGTGTCCTGTACCTCCTTTATAATATAGCCGGGTGTAGATGCTCCGGCAGAGATCCCGATAAATTTTGCTCCGGTCAGGTCAAGACCGCAACTTCTCAGCTCGGCAGCATTCTCAACGAGTACACATTTGCAGTGCTTCTCGCATATCGCTGCAAGCTTATGTGTGTTAGAACTGTGCCTTCCGCCAACGATCACCATCAGGTCAGCCTTCTTTGCCAGCTCCTCCGCCTCATTCTGACGGATGTTGGTGGCGTTGCAGATGGTCTCGCATATATCCGCATGCGGTATATACTGCTCGAACAAAGGCAGACATTCTTTCCACATATTCTTATTATACGTTGTCTGCGCTAAAATTGCAACCTTTTTTGATAAAAAATCTTTGCTTTTCACCAAATTTTCAAAGTCGGTACAATTTTCAAACACATAACATTCGCCTTTGCAGTACCCGACGATACCCTGCACCTCGGGGTGTTCAGGGTCACCAGCTATTAGAATGGTGTAACCCTCAGCAGATCTTTCCTTTGCGATATTATGTATCTTCGCCACAAACGGACAAGTCGCATCGACCACCTCAGCCCCCTTATCAGCAAGCTTGTCGTAAACATCACTGCCTACACCGTGGGATCTGATGATGACAGTTTGTCCTTTTCTGACATCTTCAAGCTTTACAGGGCTGACACCCCTTGCTTCAAGGTCATCGACCACGTTCTGATTGTGAATGATTGGACCCAACGTCACAATATTATTTCGGTTATCCAATTCATTATACACCATTTTTATCGCTCTGTCTACACCAAAACAGAATCCTGCGTTTTTGGCAACAAAAATTTTACATTTAGTTAACATTATTCGTGCACCAGATCAGTAATTTCTTCCATTATTTTGTTTTTGAGCACTTTCAGCGACTTACTGTCAGCATCATTTGCTCCTATCTCGGCAGGCAGGATAGGCTTGCCGTAACGGACTATGACTTTCCTTCTGAATTTGAGCTTGCCCTCAAAGGTTATGCCCACGGGAATGACCTTTGTCTGTGCGACCGCAGCGATGAGAGCAACGCCCGTTTTACCCTTGCCGACCTTACCGTCCTTAGAACGTGTACCTTCGGGGAATATGGCAAGATTTCTGCCTGATTCCAGCTTGTCGATGGAAGTATCAATAACAGCGGTATCGCCCTTGCCACGGGTAACAGGAAATGCACCGAAGGCAGTTATGAGCCATTTGAACGCCTTGTTGCCGTTGAATAGTTCTTCCTTAGCCATGTAAGAAAGCGGCACCCTTGCACGAAGTGCGATAAACACAGGGTCCTGATAGCTTCTGTGGTTAGATGCAAAAATATTTCCGCCGTCTTTGGGTACATTCTCGGTACCTTCCCACCTTATGTCATAGTAGATATGATAAAGCCCCACAACTATCCATCTGAGTGCTGAGTAAACTACCAGCTTGACCGGATTAACGTGGTGAGTCTTGGTTATGGGGCGCACCTCCATCAGCACACGGCGGGCACGCTCCTTATTTTCTTTTACGGGTTCAGCGTTTTTTTTTTCGTCGAGCTTAGCGTTTATGACCCTGCATATCTCGTCTATCGACTGCTGAAGATCGAGCTCGGTAGTATCCACTTCAACTGCATCCTCAGCCTTTTTGAGCGGAGCTGTTTCACGGTGAGTGTCATTGTAGTCACGCTGCTCTATATCACGCAGCACTTCTTCAAATGTTGAAGGGTCGCCTTTTTCCTGAAGTTCCTTGAACCTTCTCTCAGCCCTTGCCTTTGCGGATGCTGTCAGGAAGATCTTAACATCGGCATTCGGCAGCACAACTGTGCCGATATCCCTGCCGTCCATGATGATATCATTTTCCTTAGCCATATTCTGCTGAAGGTCGAACAGGAACGTCCTTACCTCGGGTATGGCAGATGTCTTTGAAGCAGCCATTGATATCTCGGGCGTTCTTATCTTATCGGAAACGTCCTCGTCATTAAGGATAACATGCTGTGCGCCGTCCTTATATTCGAGCTTGACAGATATCTCTTTCAGCTTGCCGATGATCTCATCGGTATTATCAAGATCAGTCCCGCTTGTTACCATATAGCAGGCAACTGCACGGTACATAGCCCCTGTGTCAACATAAACATACTGCATCTTTGCTGCCACAGCTTTTGCTATGGTGGACTTTCCTGCCCCTGAGGGTCCGTCCAGTGCGATGTTGATTCCCATTATTTCCAACTCCTTATTTTGTGTTTCGATAAATATGATGAGCTAAACCGTATATTCGACTGCCTGTGCACAGGCGTAAGCGGTAGACCATGCTATTTGCAGGTTAAAGCCGCCCGTATAGGCATCAATGTCAAGGACCTCACCTATCAGGTACAAATTTTTACACAGTTTAGACTCCATAGTCTTAGGGTCTATCTCACTGAGTTCGACACCGCCACGGGTGATTATGGCTTCATCTATCGTTCGCATTCGGCTGACAGTATAGGTCAGCTTTTTTAATGTCTCAGCCAGTCTGCGGCGCTCCTCTTTGGTTATCTGATTCACACGCTTATCTGCGGGTATACCGCTTCTTCTGACTATAACAGATATCAGCTTTGATGGCAGAAGTTTGCCCAGTGAATTTGCAAACTCACGGTTCGGGAAATCACCGAAGTCCCTGAGAATGCGGGTATCCAGCTGTTCATAGCTGAGTGCGGGTTTAAGGTCGATAGCGATTCGGTAAGCATGCTTTTCAAGTTCACGCAGATGTGCACTTGCTGAAAGCACCAGCGGTCCCGAAAGACCAAAGTGCGTAAACAGCAGTTCACCCAGTTCCTCATAAACAGGCTTAGTCGAGTCGTCCTCATAAAGCGAGAGCGTTGAATTTTTCAGGCTCAGCCCCATAAGTTCGGCACATTCCTCATGTTCCTCTGTAACGATGGGACAAAGGGACGGAAGTATCGCTGTTACATGATGCCCTGCGGACTTTGCCAGCTTATATCCGCTGCCGTCAGAACCTGTTTTCGGGTATGAACGACCGCCTGCTGCTATGATGACAGCACCGCCGTGATATTCACCGCCATTCACCCTGACACCTTTTGCACAGCCGTTTTCGATGATAAGTGAAACGACTTCCCCGCTGACAAACTCAGTACCACAGTCAAGGCAGCATTTTACCAAAGCATCAGCTATATCATGTGCGCTGTCACTCACAGGGAATACCCTGTTTCCCCTCTCGGTCTTTAACGGCACACCCAGTCCTTCAAAGAAAGCCATCGTATCCTCGGGAGAGAATCTGCTGAGTGCAGAATACATGAATCTGGGATTTCTCGGGATATTCTTCATGACAGTCTGTGCATCGCAGTTATTGGTGACATTGCACCTGCCCTTGCCTGTGATGCGAAGCTTTCTGCCCAAGCGCTCGTTCTTTTCTATAACAACTGCCGTTTTACCGAGAAGCCCCAGCTGTGCCGCACAGAAAAGTCCCGCAGCACCGCCGCCTATTATGACAGCATCATACATTTTCGCCATCGTCCGTATGCTCCGTGTTCTCGGTGTTTTTAGCGTATACATCAAAGTCTTCCCAGACCTTTTCAAGCTTGCTGAAGGTATGTGTGACAAGATCAACATCTCTTATGGATATTGCAGCGATAAGCGCATTGACAAGGCTGAGAGGAGCGACCAGAGAGTCTGCAAAGGAAGCCATATCGCTTTTTGCCAGCAGCAGTGCATCTGCATATTCGGTAAGCGGCGAACTGGTGGAATCTGTGATAGCGATGACTTTAGCGCCGTTGGTTTTTGAATACTTCAGTGCCTTGACAGTCTGGTTAGAATATCTCGGGAAAGATATGCCTATCATCACATCATTGCTGTCGATGCGCATGATACGCTCAAAAAGCTCGGAAGTAGTTGTACTGGGCACCAGCTTGACATGAGGGAAAAGCAGGTTCAGATAATAGTTGAGGAAATACGCCAGTGCAGCCGAACTTCTTGTGCCTATTATGTATATGGTATTTGCAGATGTTATAAGATCGACAGCACGGTTGAAATCGTCCTTATTGGTCGCATTCAGCGTAGCCCTTATCCTGTCGATATCCTGATTGAGCACACGCTGCAGCACGTCCTCACTGTTCATCTGCTCGGAGCTTACTTCGATACGCTGAACAGCTGTGAGCTTGTTCCTCATAAGATCCTGCAGCTGCCTTTGCAGCTCGGGATAGCCGTCATAGCCAAGCTCGGAAGCGAACCTGACCACTGTGGACTCACTTACCCCCACGGTCTTGCCAAGCTTCTGCGCCGTCATGAACGCAGCCTTGTCATACTGGGAAAGTATGTAATTTGCGATAAGCTTATGTCCCTTTGACAGGGTGGGAAGCTTCATCTTGATGACCGAAAACAGATCTCTGTTCAACTCAAATCACTCCATTCAAAAGCGTATCTATTTATCTGTACGCCTGCCCCACAATGAATTTTGCAGGGCGATGATCTCGGTGCGCCTTTTATCGGAAGCCGCTCTGTCTGCAAAGACACTGCCTTCTTCAAAGACCACCACATCTCCCGATCTTATCCCCTTCGGGAGTTTGCTTTTTTCTATATTCCTGAAAGCGCCGCTTTCGTCCTCGCAGACAGCAAAAGCGCCCTCAAATCTGTCGATGATATATCTCATTCATTCCTCTTTGAGCATTTTACGCTCAGTCCCACTCCGTCCGACGTAAACACCACGTTACCGTCAAGGTAAGTGATATAAACTTCATCAGCGTATTTTGAAAGTCTGCGGACTGTGCTTTCATTCGGGTGACCGTAATCATTGTTCCTGCCGCATGAGATGACTGCACGGTCGGGCTTGACTGCATCAAGGAACTCTGCCGATGAGGACGTACAGCTGCCGTGATGACCCGCTTTCAGTACCTTAGCACGCAGGTCCAACCCCCTTGACAGCAGGTCCTTTTCCTCGGTATACTCGCAGTCGCCCGTGAAAAGGAAACTGTTTTCACCATGGACCAGCTTAACGATCACAGAATAATCATTTAGGTTCTCCGAATCGGTTATCCCCGATGCATAAAGCGAAACGTCACAGCCGCCCAGCTTAAAACTGCCGTCCTCAGCGGGGGTGACAGTCATGTTCTTAGCACTGATGATCCTCAGGATATCTTCATAGCACTTTGTATTCGGCACATAGGCATCAGGCACCTGCGGCATGATGAAGTTTTCAACGTCAAAACCGCCAAGTATCTCAGCCATCTCACCGATATGGTCGGCATGCGGGTGAGTAGCGATGAGATAATCGATATGTGTGATACCCTGTTTCAACAGATACATCTCAACATTATTGCTTTCATCACGGTCACCGCTGTCAATGACCATTACTTCGCCCTGCGATATGATAAGTGTGCAGTCGCCCTGACCCACATCTATAAAATGCACTTCAAGGTCTGCACGGGTGGCAGGTCTGTCAGAGATACCCAGTTTTATCAGGATATCCTGCACAGACATAATGCCTGTAAAATGCAGCAGGCAGACTATCCCGCCAAAGAACAGTATGATAACTGCCAGTATCAGCCGCAGACGCATTTTCATGCTGAGTTTGCGGCGCTTTTTGGCAGGCGGCTTAGGTGCGGGTCTTTTGCCCGCCTTTGCTGCTGCCATTATCTTCTGGCTCTCAGTTCGAGCCATTCAGCTTCGGTCAGATTGATCTTACGTGGCTTGGCACCTTCCTGCGGGCCTATATAACCCATTTCCTCTATCTGATCCATTATACGTGAAGCACGGGAAAATCCCAGTTTCAGTTTACGCTGAAGGTACGAGGTAGACGCATTGCCTGTCTGCACGATGACTGTTATAGCCTGGTCTATCAGGTCATCATCGGGATTGATGACAATGTCCTCATTATCACTTCCGCCGCCACGCTTTTCGTCCTTGGGCTTGGGCATGTTCTCCTCGACCTCAGCCATGATAGACTCGCTGTACTCGGCAGAATGCTCGCTTTTCAAAAACTTTACGATATCCATGATCTCAGGGGTATCAGCAAAGCCCGACTGTATTCTTATGGGTGTTTTAACGCCGACAGGCTTATACAGCATATCGCCGTTGCCAAGCAGCTTTTCAGCGCCGCCCTGATCCATGATGACTCGTGAATCGATATTGCTTGAAACACTCAGCGAAACGCGCGAAGGTATGTTCGATTTGATAAGACCCGTGATAACGTCCTTTCTCGGGGACTGTGTGGCAATAACCATGTGTATGCCGGCAGCACGGGCAAGCTGTCCCAGACGGATAACAGAATCTTCTACCTCGCTGCCCGCAGCCATCATAAGGTCTGCAAACTCATCTATAACGATGAGTATCTGCGGCATGGGCTTCATCCTTGCATAGATGGGATCCTGCATATCGACAGGTTTCGACAGTTCACGTTCAAGCATGTCATTGAATTCTTCAAGGTTCTTGACATTGTTGGCTTCAAACTGGTTATAACGCTTGGTCATCTCATTCACAGCCCAACTCAGTGCGCCCGCAGCCTTCAGAGGGTCGGTAACAACAGGTATCAGCAGATGCGGGATACTGTTATATGGCTTGAATTCGACCATTTTGGGGTCAATGAGTATCAGCTTGACTTCCTCGGGGGAAGCATGATAAAGCACGCTGAGTATTATAGAGTTGGTGAACACAGATTTACCCGAACCTGTGGTACCTGCTACCAGCAGGTGGGGCATCTTGGCGATATTGCCAATGACTATCTTGCCCTCTATATCCTTGCCGACCGCAAATGTCAGCTTGCCTTTGGCATTTCTGTATTCGTCACTGTCTATCAGTTCACGCAGAGAAACGGGGTCTCTGACATCATTAGGCACCTCGATGCCGACACAGGGCTTACCGGGAACAGGGGCTTCGATACGGATACTGAGCGCTGCAAGATTAAGTGCGATATCATCAGACAGATTAAGTATCCTGGAGACCTTGACACCTGCTGCGGGCTGCAGTTCATATCTTGTAACGGAAGGACCTCTGTAAATGCCTGTGATACGTGTCTTGACACCGTAGACCTCCAGCGTTTCAACAAGCTTCCGTGATTTCTCCTGTATCTCGGATTCTATGACTTCCTTGTCTATCTTCTTCTTTGGATATTTCAGCAGATCAATGGGTGGGTAGACATAGACAGGTATCTGCTCGTCGCCCTCAAACATGGTGGTCTGACCGTTGCTGTCTATATTAACGGTCTTGGGCAGCTCCTGTTTATCTTCCTGTTCTTCCCTTGTGACCATCTTCCTGCTTACAGCCTGTTCGATGATCTTTTTCAGGTCTTCATTTTCAGCGGGTGCTTCATCAGTGTTCTCAGCGGCAGTTTCAGCTTCAACGGGTGCAGCAGACTTCTTCTTTCTTGCAGAACGTTTGGTTTCGCCCGTTTCCTCTGCCGCAGGCTGTTCATCAGGTATCGGTTCGCTGTCAGTATCCGCTCCCGCAGTATTCTCCTCAGGCAGAAATCTCGCAAAGTCAACACGCTGCCTTCCTCGTGAGAATTCTTCTTCATCTTCCGCAGCATCATGTCTGCGTCTCTGCGGGACAGCAGGCTGTGCAGCAGCACGCTGTTCTTCCCTCTCCTGCCTTGCCATTATACGTTCGGCTCTGTCGTTCTGAACAGCTTCCACCGAGACCACGAACGGCTTTGAAAGCAGTTTGAAAAGCTGCGGCAAGGTAAGGTCGCTTAGCAGCAGGATAAATGTGAAAGCGATGAGAAGAATGATTATAGCCGCACCGACTCTCTTGAAAGCCGCCAGCAAAGGCCAGCCGAGCAAAGCACTGGCAAGCCCGCCGCCACGAAGCTGCACACCGTCAGTGTACAGTCCACGGAGCTTTTTGAAAAAGCTCCCGCCTTCGACAGTACCCACCTGGAGTATCTGCACGATGCCGCTTGCCAGCAGCATGAGCACACCGCCCTCGACGCACTTCGCCACAACGGTATTCCTCTTGGTATTGGAGGCTATCATCAGCGCCACATATATCATCATCGGGGCAAACAGAAAGACCGCCAGCCCGAACATTCCACGGTTGAAATCATGCAGCGCACGCCATAGACCGTCGCCTTTGATGAAAGTCACCAGCAGCTCGAGCACACCGAGGAAGAACAATATGTAAGACCAGAAACGCCTGACTTCCCGCTCCTTAGCGGCATTCAGTGCATCCTGTGCAGCCTTGCTCACCTTGGGTGCAGACTGCTTGGTCTGTGTTTTTGTTTTTGCAGCAGTTTTGCTGTTCGATCTGCTCTTTGTGGCACCCGCCGCCATTTGAACACTTTCCTTTCAATGATCCTTATACCGCAAAAAGCCTGAACATACCTATCCAAGCTTCATTGCAAATATGTAATATTATATATCGTTCTCCGTATCTGCTTACCCGAAGGTTATGGCATGACCCATGCAGAATTCTATAAAGCTTACGACCAGAACTACGCAGCCGAGAATAAATGTGTATATGGCAAATATCTTGAATCTGTCGGTCTTGACCAGCCAGTTAACAAGCTTTATAGCCATAACGCCGACCGCAGCAGCCACGATGAAACCTACGATGCAGTTTGCAGCGCCAACGTGTACGTTCGATCTTGCAGCTTCAACAACTTCCATAAGGCAGCTGAGAAGGATAACAGGTATGCCCAGTATGAACGAATACTTTACAGATGTTTCTCTGGAGAAACCCGAGAACAGTCCCGATGAAATGGTAGAACCCGATCTTGAAACACCCGGCAGAAGTGCTACGCCCTGGAAAAGTCCCACAGTGACAGAATCCTTGACGGTTATATCTCCTGCGGTCTTATCGCCCTTATTGCATCTGTCGGACATAAACAGTATAGCCGCTGTGTACAGGAAGCAAAGTCCCTCTGCAAAAATGGAACCGTCCTCACCTATCGACTCGAACCAGTCCTTGAACAGTGCAAAAGGTGCAAGGCAGAAGCAGGACAGGATTATCATAACTATCATGCGTCGTTCGGGATTCATGTCTTTGAGGGTGAACCTGCGCTTGAATATATCCCTGAAGATATTTCCGAGTTCTTTGATAAGTGCCCAGATATCCTGTCTGAAAGCGATGAATACCGCCACAAGAGTTCCCAGATGAAGTATGGCTGAAAACATCAGCGCACCATCACCGTTGTTGCCCGTAAAGTGCTGATACAGCGAAAGGTGTCCCGAACTGGACACGGGCAAAAACTCTGTCAGACCTTGCAGTATCGCCTGTATTATCGCATCAAATAAACTCATTTCTTCCTCCAAAATCACTCACCGCCGCAGCGGCTTTTATCTATCAGTCCATATAGACAGGCGATCGCATCTGCCAGCCCGCCCAGACCGTCTATAAGTCCTTCACTCACTGCCTGCGTGCCTTCAAGCACCGTGCCGATATCAGTCATCAGTTCACCCGTTGAAAGCATCAGTTCACGGAAACGTTCGGGCTTTATGGCTGAATTTGAGCAGACAAAACTGACTATCCTCTCCTGCATCTTATAAAAGTATGACATCGTCTGCGGTGCACCAAGCACAGTCCCGTTCATACGGACAGGATGTATGGTCATGGTCGCAGTCGGCACTATGAAGGATCTGTCTGCACAGACTGCCAGCGGCACCCCGATGGAATGTCCGCCGCCCACCACCAGTGATACGGTGGGTGTCTTCATGCCCGCTATCAGTTCGGCAATGGCAAGTCCCGCTTCGACATCACCGCCCGCAGTATTGAGAACTATCAGCAGCCCTTCTATGCTGCTGTCCTGTTCGACAGCAACAAGTGCGGGTATGACATGTTCATACTTAGTCGTCTTGTCACCCGGGGGAAGTATATAATGTCCCTCGACCTGCCCGATTATGTTAAGGCAATGTATCAGATGACCGTCGCCCGCCAGAGTGATGCTGCCCATATCTGTATCATTCATCGCCCTGTCGGCATGTCCTGTATTTTCTGTGAAGTCCATAAGTCAGCCTCCCGAATATATACTGCGTCATGATAATAGTATCCGCAGATATCACGGGCATGCAGACCTTCTGCTTTTGCAGGTGCGGCAAGCAAATATGTCCCTGTTGATATCCGCCCTATTATTCTGCGCATTTTCGGGAAAACTATTCTTTACACAATCACATCTAATATAATAGCACAGAAAAACGTACTTGTCAATCACTATTATGACCAAAAAAGAGCTCACAAAAGAAAATTTTGCAGGAAAAGCTGCAATTTCCTGCAAAATCAACACTCAATCAGCATACTCGGTCGAAAGCACCTGGTCTACCCACTTTACAAGACTGACAAAGCTTTCCTTATCAAGTATCATGAAATATTTATTATTTGACTGCTGTTCACCGCTGTCGGTATGGTCAAACAAGCAATAGCCGTCAGCCGACAGCGTCATTGTTACGACCTCATCTGTCCCGTAGCCTGTTTCAAGCTGGATATAGTCAAGCGACTCATCTTTGCTGGGACTTTTCAGTGCGCCCGTATCACCGAAGCTTTCAAGCAGCTTGGTCAGTTCGGCATAATCATCATGGTCAAGGATATAGCATTCACCGTATTCGTCACCGACTTTCAGCCTTACATAACCGTAAGCGCCGTCATACACCGTATAGTTACAGAACTTGTCAAAGCATATAAAATAATACTCTCCGTCCTTTTCAGCCTTATAGTAGGCGTTGAACGGTCTTGAAGTATTTATGGACTGTGCCGTCACCTGTTCGACCTTATCCCAGTCGCAGAAAAACGTATCTTCACCCACAGTCTTTCCGTCCGACGTCCTGAGATTGATGACATTGTAATACTCCTCTGGCTGATCGTCACTTTTCTCCCTGTAACGCATATCCTTGACCACCGAGATGCTTTCGGGCTTGAACTCGGGCGGCTCGATATTTGTGACGACCCCCAGACCGTTGAAGGACATGTAGTCATCGGGTGCATTAAGTTCCTTATCCCTTGAAAGTGCAAGCATGCCTGTGCTGCACGGGGATATGGAAGTGTAGGTATCCGCTTCAAGCAGGACGTTGCCGCTGCTGTCAAGCAAGCCCTTGAACTTTCCCTCATCATAGATATAAAGCGAGTTGCCTATCATGGCGCTGCATGTATGGTCTTTAAAAGGCTGCTCGGTTATCTTCACGATATGATCGTCCACCGCAAAGCTGACATAAACAGGGCTGCTGAGTACATCGGGCTGTTTTATATCTTTAAGGAACTTGGGGAACTTATAATTTTTCAGTTCTACCTTATCGGGAACAGCCTTAGCCTCCTTGACAGACGAAGCATTATCCGCACCGCTCTGACCGCTGTCGCTGTTTGAACAGCCAGACAGTGTGAACAGCATCGCACCCGCAAGTGACAAAACTGCAATTCTTGAAAATCTCATAGACCTCTCCTTGATCGTTGCGGCTATGTTTAATTATGTGGTTATCCCTTTAACACACCATTTTATACAACGGTGTAACAAGATATAAGTATTGCCAACTACTGTTAATTCCCGCCGAAAGGCTGTTTTGTATGATGTTTCAGCGGGATAACCATATTTAATTATATATCTTTAGCCGTGTTATCAAATACTATTATAATATAATGTCTTGTATTTTGCAAGAGGTTTTCGTAATTTTTTTGTACAGCAGACAGTCTTGCAGAAAATGTTATGAAAATGTTAAAAATTCCTGCAAGTGTTTACAAGACGAGAATTATATGCTATAATATTTAGGTGTTGGTGTTGGAATTTTCACATAGCACCACGCTAAATCATCAAAAACCGAGTAAATCCGCTTAACAGCAAGGAGGACATTTTAAAATGGTAAGAGCAATTGTTGGCGCAAACTGGGGCGATGAGGGCAAGGGCAAGCTCACAGACATGATGGCGCAGGAGTCTGATATCGTCATAAGATTTCAGGGCGGCGCAAACGCAGGTCACACAATACACAACCACTATGGCAGATTTGCGCTTCACACTCTCCCTTCGGGCATATTCTACGATCACACAACAAATATCATCGGCAACGGCGTAGCTTTCGATATCCCCAAGTTCTTCAAGGAACTTAACGAGGTAACTTCTCAGGGTGTGCCTATGCCCAAGCTGCTCATTTCTGACAGAGTACAGATGATAATGCCTTACCACATAGATTTCGATAAATTCGAGGAGGAAAGACTGGGCAAAGCAAGCTTTGGTTCAACAAAGTCGGGCATTGCACCTTTCTACTCCGACAAGTATGCAAAGATCGGTTTTCAGGTACAGGAGCTTTTCGATGAGGAAGCACTGAAGGTAAAGATACACAGAGTTGTGGAGCAGAAGAACATTCTGCTGAAATATCTGTACAACAAGCCTCCCATTGACGAAGCTGAGCTGTTCAGCACACTGATGGAATACAGAAGCATGGTAGAGCCTTATGTATGTGATGTTTCCGCTTATCTGTGGAATGCTATCAAGGAAGGCAAGAACGTTCTGCTGGAAGGTCAGCTGGGCTCACTGAAGGATCCCGATCACGGTATCTACCCGATGGTAACATCTTCCTCCACCCTGGCAGCTTACGGTGCCATCGGTGCAGGTATACCTCCCTATGAGATAAAGAAGATCGTAACTGTCTGCAAGGCTTATTCTTCCGCAGTCGGCGCAGGTGCATTCGTTTCCGAGATATTCGGTGATGAGGCTGAGGAACTGAGAAAGCGTGGCGGCGACAAGGGCGAGTACGGTGCTACCACAGGCAGACCCAGAAGAATGGGCTGGTTCGACTGTGTTGCATCAAGATACGGCTGCCGTATTCAGGGCACTACCGATGTAGCTTTCACTGTTGTTGACGCACTGGGCTATCTGGACAAGATACCCGTATGCGTTGGCTATGAGATAGACGGCGAGGTAACTATGGACTTCCCGACCACCCAGAAGCTTGAGAAGGCTAAGCCTGTTCTGGAGGTACTGGACGGCTGGAAGTGTGACATAGGCGGCATACGCAAGTATGAGGATCTTCCCGAGAACTGCCGCAAGTACATCGAGTTCGTTGAGGAGAAGATCGGCTTCCCCATCACAATGGTATCCAACGGTCCCAAGAGAGAGGATATCATTTTCAGAGAGAGCAAGCTGAGCAAGTAAACCTGACATAAACTATGCCTTTACTCACTGATGTGGGTAAAGGCATTTTTTCATTCAAGCGCAATGATAAAGCCCCGAATAACAATGCATTCGGGGCATAGCTTATATATGGCAGTACACAAGTCACCGTGTTAGTATCAAAACAGAACATCATCTGTTTTCCACAAGGGAACAAATATTGAAAAGTCTGATACAAATTCAGCAAGCATTTCCTGTAACTGTGAGATGCCTTTTATATCACTCTCATGTCTCAGATCAATTACATCGCTGTCATTGACCTCGTAACCATTCCCGATATATTCGGCGGGATATTCACAGTCACGCAAATTGAAATAAATGGTCTCTGCCTTAGCACTGTCAAGTATCTTATCAGGCTTGTCAGCCCGCCCACTCTCATTCAGAACATAAGGAAAGATCGCCACAAATCTGCGGTCACCTTCACAGGTCGCAGGAAGTTCGGCACAAAGCACGGTGCCTGTTATCAGCTCGTTTATCTGTTTCTGTTCAAAACTCATATATGTCCCTTCTTTCTTTTGTACATTCACGGCTGATATCAGCGGTCGTAAATATCGATAATCACGTATTCGGATATGCAGCCTGTCTTAAAAGGTATAGCCCAGCCTGAAATACCCGAGGTCACAACAAATGTGGTGTCGTCCCTGAATTCCGTGCCGTAAACACGGTCATTGGCGCCCATAGCCAGTCCCAGATATCCCGCAGGGAAAATGTGCCCGCCGTGTGTATGACCCGAAAGCACCAGATCAGCCTGAGTTTTTGATTCAGCATCATAGTCATTTGGCTGGTGGTCAAGAACTATCGTGTACTTGGTCGGGTCAAGGTCGGCAGTGAGCGCTGCTATGTCGGCACGTTCAAGATCGGTCTTGTCATTTCTGCCCACCAGATAGAATTTATCGTCGATGAGAACAGCTTCGTCTTTGAGGATCGTCACATCGTTCTTCTCCAACTCAGCATACAGTTCGTCGATAGTAAAATCACGGTAGTTGCCGTAACCCTTATCGTGGTTGCCGTCAACGTAATAAACGCCATATTTGATATCAAGTTCGCCCATTGCCTTACATGCACGTATCATGTCAGCCTTCTCTGTATCATCATCAACGAAATCGCCCACAAGCACCACAACATCGGGCTGCTGTGCCTGAATGCGTTCCATCTGTTCGGCAAACTTTTCACCGTCAAGCGTTATACCAAGATGCGAATCAGCAAATTGCGCCACACGCAGGCGTTCGGTACCAAGTTCTTTCGGGGTGTTGAAACGGTAGTCAGTCTCAAATATATGGTGTGCAAAGAACCAGCCTGCGCCCATATACACCGCAGTAACAGCCAACGCCACACCACCTGCGAGATACCGCCTGCCGCCGCTGTGGGTGCGCTTTCGGTGGATAAAAGTTACCAGGTCGCAGATAGCCCAGATAAGCATAAGGTGCAGAAGCACAACTATCGATGCATAAATATTTATGATATTAAAAAGAAATACTGCTGCAACAGGCAGAACAGAAAGCCCCCATGACAGCGCACGGTGTTTTTCAGCGAGACGCTGCATAAAACCAAATTTATGGAACCGTGTGATAAGATAGAACACCCCAAGCAGTGCTGCCACGAACATTCCGCCAAACAAGACCAGCCACATCATGATTATCCCCCTTTTTACAAATTATACTATATCGCAAGGTTTTTGTCAATCAAAACAGCTGACACTTTATAATTTTTTTGACTGAAAAGCCGAATTTTACAGCGTTTGGGCAGTCATCGAAAAAAAATCTGAAAAAATATCAAAAAAGGGTTGACAAATCAGTTGCAATGTGATATAATAATTAAGCTGTAAGAAATACAGTAAACAAATAAATGGAGAAGTCGCCTAGCCCGGTTTATGGCGCACGACTGGAACTCGTGTATGGGT
>CAMNMO010000026.1 GCA_946544695.1 uncultured Ruminococcus sp.
CCTCATTCACGATCGTGTACTGGATCGGCAGCCCGGTCCTCTTCAAAAACCGCGCCACGACCTCTTCCGTCTCGCGGCTCGCGGTACCGTTTCCGATAACGATCACGTCGCAGCCGAACTTGTCGATCATCTGATTGAAGATATCAACATAGCCCGAAAGTTCCAGCTCGCCCTTTGTAACATCGGTGTTTCCCGGCTTGAATCCCAGTACCTTCTCCGCATCTTCTTCGTTACCGATGCACACATCAACATACTGCATCAGGTTTGTCATGACCTTCTGTGCCTTCTCGGAGCTCCACAGCTTCTTGCGGAAGTTCAGGTCTACCGAAACGGTAACGCCATGCTTCTTAGCAGCCTTCAGTGCTTCTTCGGTGACCTGTGCTGCCAGATCGGAGATAGCAGGGGTGATACCTGTGAAGTGGAACCAGTCTGCGTCCTTGAATATCTCATCAAAATCAAAGTTGGAAGCATCTGCTGTTGCTATGGACGAAGCAGCTCTGTCATATACCACGTTGGAGGCTCTCATGGAAGCGCCTGTTTCGAGGAAATATATGCCAAGTCTGTCACCGCACCTGGCGATGTGCTTTGTCTCAACGCCGTACTTTCTCAGCGCTGCAACTGCGCTGGCACCTATGGGGTTGTCGGGCACTGCTGTGATGAACTCAGCATCGTGACCGTAATTTGCCAGCGATACTGCCACGTTGGCTTCACCGCCGCCATAGTTTATATCAAAAGTATTTGCCTGTATGAACTTCTCATTGTTTGGGGTGGAAAGCCTGAGCATTATCTCGCCCATTGTTACTATCTTAGCCATATCTGACGTACTCCTTAACGCTTTTATAATTTCGATCTGTATATTACTTCTTCTCGACGAGGTGCACTGCGAAACCGCCTATCTCGTCCTTTAAGTATACAACTGTAAGTCTGCCGTCCGCATCGTATTTAGCGGTGGACATATCCACTGCGATGCCCTGATGTTCCAGCTGGTAAACTGCCCTGCGCACGCTGTTGGTGCGTACTGCAAGGTGTCCCCTGGTCCCCTTGAAAGGCGACTTCATGCATTCAACTTCGCCGCCTGCGAAAACGCTGCTGTTGCCGTTTTTCTGCTCCCAGCCGAAAAGCTGAGCGAACTTTGAAGTAACATCGAGTGCTTCATTCTCGCTGTCGCAGTTGATGCCTACATGTGCAAGCTCAAAGCCCAGCATCTTGTTAACAGCCGAACGGCAGAGGGCGGTTATCTCCTCCCACTTGCCTGCCTTTACAAGCTTGTCGGGAACTATCCAGCTGCCGCCGCAGCATACTATCTTTTTGAATGCCAGATAGGTGTTCAGGTTATTCTCGTTCACGCCGCCCGTGGGCATGAACTTCATGGAAGAATAGGGTGCGGAAACTGCCTTGATATAGGGCAGACCGCCTGCCTGTTCTGCGGGGAAGAACTTGACGAAATCAAGTCCCAGCTCCATAGCCTGTTCTATCTGTGAACCGTTTGCAACGCCAGGTGCAAACGGTATGCCTTTATCAAGGCAGTGCTTTACTACTTTGGGGTTGAGTCCCGGTGCAACGCAGAACTTTGCGCCTGCTTCTATGGCTTTGTCGCACTGTTCAACAGTGAGTACCGTGCCAGCGCCCACCAGCATATCGGGGTAAGCCTTGACCATCTGAGAGATGACCTTGTCTGCGCCCTCAGCACGGAAGGTGACCTCAGCACAGTGTATGCCGCCGTCATAAAGTGCCTTTGCCAGGTTAACTGCATCGTCTGTATTTTCCAGCTTTATTACGGGAACTATGCCTGTGCATTCAAGCTGTTCGAGAAACTTCTTGTTATCCATATCGCTATATCCCTCCATCATCATCTTGCCAGCCAGCCGCCGTCAACTGCCAGTGTAAAGCCGTTTACATAATCACTTGCTGACGATGCCAGAAACACTGCCGCACCCATCAGGTCATCGGGTGTGCCCCATCTCCCTGCGGGGATACGCTCGAGGATAGCTTCACTTCTTTCAGCATCAGCACGCAGTGCCTGAGTGTTGTTGGTAGCCATATAGCCCGGTGCTATGGCATTTACGTTGATGCCGTACTTTGCCCACTCGTTTGCCATTGTCATGGTGATGCCCTTTACCGCAGACTTGCTGGCGGTGTAGCTGGGCACCCTTATGCCGCCCTGATAGGAGAGCATGCTTGCAGTGGAGATGATCTTACCGCCGCTGCCCTGCTTGATGAACTGCTTTGCTGCTGCCTGTGAAAGGAAGAACAGTGTGCGGCAGTTAACGTTCATTACCAGATCCCAGTTGTCAACAGAGAAGTCTATGCTGTCCTCACGCTTGATGACGCCTGCATTGTTGACCAGTATATCCAGTCTGCCGAATTTTTCAACAGCTGTATCGATTATACTGTCAATGGGGTCGAGGGAAGAAAGATCTGCTACCATGAACTGAAAATTCTCCTCACCGAGCATCTTCTGTGTGTCTGTGCTTTCAAGTCTTGAAACGCCCAGCACCTTTGCGCCTGCTTCAACAAAAGCCTTCGAGATGCCCTGTCCCAGTCCTGTATCACTGCCTGTTACCACTGCTACTTTGCCCTTCAGGCTGAACATATCCAGTATCATTATCGTTACCTCCGTACTATTTAAGTAAATTTATTAGCTTATTTATATTGTACTGCCTGACGCCGATAAAAGCGATACCAAAACCGTCTGATTTTATGGACGAAACGGATATTGATGAGCTTTCATCATCGGTGAGGCAGCTGCACTCACGGTTCAGAACACACCCAGCATACGCAGCAGGGTGGTGTAGATAAAAATGGTCAGTGTGCTGACAAGACTTGTCCATACCACCAGCTGACCTGCCAGTTCATCATCTGCGCCCATCTCCTTAGCCATTATGGCTGATGCCACTGCGACGGGTGTGGCAAAAACGCCCATATACACGGCAAAATGCTCACCCGAAAGTCCCAGAGGGGTGCGCAGCATGTAAGCTGTGCCGATGCCGATGACAGGTACTGCCACCGTGCGCAGAAGTGTGCCGAAAGCGATCTCCTTACGGCGCTTTGAAACTGCCGAAAACTCGAACCTGCCGCCCAGCACCATCAGTGCAAAGGGTGTGCAGACCGACTTGATGTTTTCCAGTGTTTTATAGACCACCGTGACATTGCTGAGTCTGAAAGCGATGCCGTACCTGATGAACAGTTCACGTATGCCAAGCACTGCAATGCCTGTGACTGTGCCTATTATCAGCGGATTTGTCACGATGCCTTTCAGCATGCCCTTTATATCCGCCTTCTGTTTTTTCTCGCTGCCGTTGAACATGACCAGTGTGACCACGCCCAGGATATTGAAGGTCGGCACACAGAAGGCTGACATGACACCTGCTGCCGCAGCGCCTTTATCCCCGAACAGCGAAGCCGCCAGCGGTATGCCGATGATAGCATAGTTTGAACGGAATACCGCCTGGATCAATGCGCCACGCTTTGCGTTATCCTTAGTGAAAGCACAGCACACGGCGGCTGCAAGGAGAAATATGAAAAAGACCATGCCTATTCCATAGATGATGAATGCTTTGTTAACATCTGCAAGCCGTTCTATCTTATAGACATTACAGAACAGCATGACGGGCAGCAGCACACGGAATGTAAACTTGTTGCCCGTATCGAGGAACGGCTTTGTCAGCAGCCCTTTGACCTTCAGCAGATAGCCCACTATCATCAGAAGGATTATGGGCAGCACCGCTTCGGCTGCGAAGATAAATGCGCCTGTCAATTTACAGCCTCAGCGACGGGTAGTATTCTTTGAGGTATTCTTCTGTTGAGGATACCATGCTGCCAAAGAGTTCCCTGCCCTGTTCTACCGAAAGTGTGCTGCACAGCGGCTGATCCATGAATGCTTCAAATATCCTGTTGAGATCACGGGCTTTTATGCCGTAGTAGGTGTTCTCGATATTCACAGCATTCCGTGCCACCAGTGCGCAGACATCTTCGGGCAGAGGCTTTGAGGTGATTGGCTTGAGACTGTTGTGTGAGAACACACAATTCGTCTCAACGACCGACCCAAGCGGCAGCTGAGGCATCTGACCCACATTGACCACATTTGCATTTGATACCTTCGGCGGTATCATGCCAAGCAGCGCCTTCATGAGTTCCACAACTTCCTCATCGCTGTGGCTGACTTCTATCTGTTCGGTGCCGTCAGCGATGCGCTTTGAACGTGCTATCTTATCCAGTCTGTCCTGCTTGCGGTGCGCAACGGTAGTCAGGTGGAACAGCCAGCTTTCGGCAGTCGCTTCATCTGCCAGATACCATTTGTTGTTCATGAACTCTGCCAGGTGTCTGTCACCTGCGGCAGCCAGCACACCGAATCTTCTGAACAGATCCATCTTTACCTTGTTGCCGTAGCGGAACGGATCGTCGTGGAAATCCTGCGGACCGCAGCCGACATGTTCACAGTAGCCCGTATCATAGAACCTGTCGATGAACTCGGGCAGCATCGCCAGCAGGTCATGACCCTTATAGTTGGCTTCGGTTATCCAGGTGAAGTGATTTACGCCGCAGGCATCTATTATGATCTCACTGCGGTGGGGTCTTTCGATACCCATCAATTCATGTACCGCACAGCTTAGGAATTCCTGTGCGTGGAAAACCTCATGGCAGCAGCCGAACGCCTTTATCTCGTGGAAAACATCGTAAAGTGTCTTGGTGCATGCCGTCATGGGATTTGTAAGATTTATCACCCATGCATCGGGGCAGTGGGCTTTGATCTCACGGGCGAATCCCTCATAGATAGGCACGGTGCGCATGGCACGCAGCACGCCTCCGGGGCCCACGGTATCACCGACCGACTGATAAATGCCATACTTTTCGGGCAGATGAACATCGCTCTCCATCTCATCGAAGGTACCGGGGAGTATGGAACAAACCACGAAATCTGCGCCGTCAAGTGCAGCACCTATATCGGTATACACCTTATAGTCCCACTTTGAAACAGTATTTTCAGCGGCATTTATACGCTCGCCTATCCGCTTGTTCAGTTCGGCTGCGGGCACATCTATGTCATAGAGTGCTATCTCACCGCTGAGCCCGTCCGCAAGGGCAAGATCCTTCATGAATACCCTTGCCCACGCCTTTGAGCCGCCGCCGATATACGCTATCTTGATATTCTTCATTTTTATCGCTTCCTGTTTATTTACAGTCTCTTTACCTCTGTGTAGCACAGCAGGAACGGTGCAACGCCCTTTGCGTCGTTGTTTACGACAGGTTCGGAGATGTAGTATTCATAGCTGCCGTCACGGCGTCTGTTATCCTCGGGTCCCAGACCTGCCACAAGACAGATGCCGCCCAGATCAAGGCTGCCGTCATCACCAATGCGAAGGTACTTTTCACATATCCCGTCAAATGTCTTTTTGCCGAGATCCGCATAGCTTTTATCAAGCACACCCAGCCTTGCGCCTTTCAGCATCGCATAAGCTATCATGCTGCTGCCGCTTGTCTCTTGGTAATTGCCTTCACGTCCCGGCTGATCGACCACCTGACTGTACATGCCCGACTGACTGTCGGCATACTTTGATATGCCCGCCGTTACCTCACGGAAGATGCCGCAAAGCTCGGTCTTTTCGTCACCGTCGGGGATATAGCCGATGATGTCAGCCAGCGCAACCGTGAACCAGCCGATGGCACGCAGCCAGAAGTTCTTCGATCTGCCTGTTTGCTTATCTGCCCAGAACGCTTTTTTCGAGCAGTCCCAGCCGTGACAGAGAAGTCCTTTCTCCTCATCGAACATGTTGGCACGCACATTTCTTATCTGCCTGATCGTGTCGCCGATATCACCGCCGCCGTAAGTCAGCTGATAGCGCACACTGAACACCTGCGCCATATATATGCCGTCAAGCCATACCTGATGGGGATATATGAGTTTGTGCCAGAAGTTGCCCGTATCGGTGCGTGGCTGACTGACCAGCTGTGAGTGCAGAAGTTCTATCGCCTTGCGGTACTTTTCATCACCCGTCATATCATACAGGTCAAAAAGCACCCTGCCTTCGTTTATATCATCGAGATTGTATTTATCGACCGAGTATCCCCGTATCCCGCCATTCTCATCAACATAAAAGTCGATGAAATCCCTGACGAAACGGGTATACTCCTCATCGCCTGTGATCTCGCCCGCATTCAGCAGTGCGGTCATCATGCAGCCGTCGATATAGTTCCAGTGTGCGGGTTTGCCCTGCCTGATGTTCTCGATGTTCCACAGGGGCTTGTCGGGGGTCGAGCCCTCCATCAGCCGCCTGATGTAGCTGTCTATTTTTTTGTACATAATTACTCCTCGATGAGTTCGCCCACGTTATGTGCGGTGATCTCGCTGCCCACACAGCCTTCAACGCTGACGTTCCTGACTGTCAGCTTTCTGACGTTGTCGAAATAGAGTCCCTGCCTGCACATCTTCTCTGCGTTGTTGCGCATTGCGGGGAAACCTGCCTGTGCATCGGGGTCGTAGGTGAACTTTATATTCTCCACAGTTATCTCGTCGATGGGCATTTCGGGAAGTCCGTCACAGTAACATGCTGCAACATGGCAGTTGAGACATTCCATATCCCTGAACACGAACCTGCCAAGATACGGTGTTCTGTCATCGACAGGCAGCTTTTCACGGGTGGTGTTGTACTCGGAGTATCTGTCGGGGTCGCAGCAGTTATACCACATGTTCATGACGATGGGTGTAAGCACGCCGTCCATCTTGATATCACGGAACTCTATGCCGTCTATCACAGCGTCCTTGCCTCTGCCACGACGGGTCTTTATACGAAGTCCCCTGTCTGTGTGGTCGAAGATGCAGCGCTCCACATTCAGGTTCCTGACGCCGCCTGCCATCTCGCTGCCAAGTGTGATGGCACCGTGACCAAACTGCATTATGCAGTTGCGGATAGTGTGGCGGTTGGCGGGCTGCTTGAATTTTCTGCCTATCTCTATCTTGCCTGACTTGATGGCTATGCAGTCATCGCCCACGCTGAAACGGCAGCCTACTATATTTACAGTATCGCATGCCTCGGGGTCGAGGGCATCGGTATTGGGGCTGTCCTTAGGGGCATTAACTGTCAGGTCAAGGAATGAAAGTTCGGTGGAAAAATAGGGGTGCAGCTGCCATGATGCAGCATTCTGTGCGGTCACGCCGTGTACAGTCACCAGCTTGCAGCGGTTGAAGAACATAAGTCTCGGTCTCGGGACTTCCTGATTTTTAACATCTACCCACCACTGACTGTTCTGTGCGTTTCCGTCTACCGTTCCCCTGCCGACTATCTTGATATCCTCGGCATATTCTGCAAAAAGCAGTGCCTGATGCATGGGGACGGCATTGCCTTCCCATGTACCGAAATGTACCTCCTCACCTGTTACAAGGTCGGTGGTGACACCCGGTATCTTCGGGTAGGACTTCATATCCGTACTGCCCAGCAGCACTGCTTTTTCGGAAAGCTCTATGGTTATATGGCTTTTCAGTGAGATAGGCGAGGTAAGATAGGTGCCCTCGGGGAAATGCAGCCTTCCGCCTGCGGGCAGGCAATTGACTGCTGTCTGTATACTGAGGGTATCATCTGTCACGCCGTCACCGACAGCACCGAAATCCTTTACGCTTACAGCGCAGGTCTCCTTTGCTGTTTTGAATGTGAATGATTCACCGCCGTCAGTCTCGACTGTGTATTCGGTGTGGGGAAGCAGTCCGAAAAGTGAGAACACATTGGTGTTCGCCCTGAACTTTTCCTCGCCGTTTAGTTTTACGGTGAATTCTTTTTTGCTGTAATAAGCGGTATTGCTGTCAAGCTCGAAGCATGCGCTTACCGAGCCAATAAATAATGCATTTATCATTATTACTATCTCATTTCTTTTCTGCTGCGAACGCACCTGCGTCACGCAGAATATTGACGATATTGTTCTTAACTGCTATGAGCAGCATGTCAAAGCCCAGATAAAGCAAGCCGAAGAGCATAGGTTCAACGCCGAGCATGGACTGTGACTTGTCGGCAGATGCCGATGCATCAACGCCGATAAGACGGTTGATGATGTAATAGGTCTGAAATACGCAGAAGAGGATAACACCCGAATACAGCACGTTTATAAAGATCGACCAGAATTTTCTTACGGTGACCATCATCCACTTGTCGTAAGCACGTTCCTCGGGTTCAAAGCTGCGCAGAAGTTTGTTGACCATCAGGTCAGCTGCAACGCCGAGACCGACTGCCAGCACAGCCATAAGGTCTAGCCCGTGGACATAAAGACCCAGACCCCACAGGAAAAAGTAGCACACAGCGCCCGCAAACCAGAATTTTACAAACACTATCTTCAGCCATGCAGGTATGCTGAACTTTCCCTTTGAGGTATATTTTCGTATCTCCTCATCGGTGACCTTTGGTGCGTTCTTGCTGTTCACCAGGCGGTCTACCGCATCTGTTTTCAGCTTATAGTGAGCCGAAGCAGACTTGTCGGACAATTGCTTTTTCTTTCTGCCTTTAGCCATATCGGGTCCCTCTTATCTCATATCAGTCGCCTGTGATATCAATGGCAGCCATACTGCCGTTTCCTTCGACCTCGATGGAAGTATTGATCTTGCGTATCGCCTTTGAATATACAGGCAGCAGGATCAGAAGAAGTGCTGTGATGCCAACGAACACCACATGCAGTGTAACTATGGTCTGTGCCGAGGTTATGTAAGCCGATGAAGCATCGACCACTATCTTGTTTTCCTCACGGGTGGTAGCATCCACTATCCTTGAGATATAAACTGCATCCACGCCCACCAGCAGTGCCAGCATGAAGAACAGCAGTCCCAGCATGACCTTGTTTGTGGGCTTGCGGCGCTGGAATGTACGCAAAAATACCACGAACGCCAGTATGGAGAACAGCATAGCTGCAAATTCGCACTGACCCATGTTCGCTCCGTTTATCCTTGCAGTGGTATCAGCGATGGACGACAGGTTGAGCGAGTAGATGAAGAACGCAGCCAGCAGCGCTGCCAGGGGGATATTCTGCGGTGAACGCTTCAGCGATACCATCGACTTACGAAAGAACTCCCTGATACCACGTCCCTGTTTTTTAGCGGTTTTCTGATTTGCCATCTGTGTTCCTCCCTTATCCTCTGATAGCGTTGGTGGTTTCCTTATCGAAGAAATGCTTTCTGCCGAAGGATACCGAAATTGCATCGCCCGCTTTATAATTGCACCAGCCACGGAACTTGCAGGTCACCTTATGTGAACCTATCCTGCCGCTTACGAGGGTATTGAGACCCAGGTTCTCGTTGGTGGATACATCGACTGTTATCCTGCCACGTTCCTCAACGTTTTCGGGGCGCACGCCCATCGTAACTGTTTTGCCCTCATAAGCTGCCAGCCTGTTTCTTTCCTCATCACTGAGGTCAACTGCGAAGTCATCGCACACAGCCTGACCGTCCCTTATCTCAACATCGAACAGATTCATGGGGGGCAGACCTATGAAGCCTGCAACGAACAGGTTTGCGGGGTCATCATAAAGTTCGAGAGGAGTACCTATCTGCTGGACATGGCCCATCGACATACAGACTATCCTGTCTGCCAGTGTGAGGGCTTCTGTCTGGTCGTGAGTTACGTAAAGCATGGTAGCATTCAGCTTTTTATGCAGCAGGAGTATCTCACGTCTTGTGGCGCTGCGCAGCTTTGCGTCCAGGTTCGACAACGGTTCATCGAACAGGAACACTTTGGGCTTGCGGACGATCGCACGTCCCATAGCGACTCTCTGGCGCTGTCCGCCCGAAAGCTGTGCGGGCTTTTTGTTCAGCTGTGCGGTCAGGTCGAGTATCTCGGCTGCCGCCAGCACTTTCTGATGTATCTCATTCTTGTTCTCCTTGCGAAGCATGAGTGAGAACGCCATATTCTCATATATGGTCATGTGGCTGTACAGTGCATAGTTCTGGAACACCATAGCTATATCACGGTCTTTCGGGGGCATCTGGGTGACGTCCTTGCCGTCTATCAGCAGTTTGCCCTTTGAGATATCCTCAAGACCTGCGACCATGCGCAGGGTCGTGGATTTGCCGCAGCCCGAAGGTCCTACCAGCACTATCAGCTCGCCGTCCCTGACATCAAGGTCAAAGTCATACACCGCCTGTACCTTGTTGTCATAGATCTTTTCGAGATGCTGTAATTTAAGATCACTCATCGTCTGTTCCCTCTTGTCCTTGTTTTTCGAGCTCTGCCAGATAACCGTTCAGAGTTGTGGTCTTTAAAACGCCTATGACGCCTGCGCAGATAAGCATTGCTGCGGATACCAGCAGACAGACAGTGACATAGGTGAACTGTCCCGAAGCCATTACCACGCTCTGTTTTGCTTCAGCGACAGGGTTTGAGGCTTTGTGCGCCTTCATGGGCAGGTAGAATATCCTGCATATCTGCATGATGCCCAGCAGCACGGAAGTGCAGGCATAGCTGAGCTTGTAGTTCTTTATGCCTTCCGACGAAAGGAACGCCACAAGCATAAAGACCAGATTATAGACGATGGAACCACCTATAAACAATCTGTAATAGTAGCTGCCAACGTCAGAGCTGTATATACTGACGAAGTAGAGCGCATTAGCTGCTATGGCAAGCAGTATGAGGTCGGCTGACAGCTTGTTTTTTGTAAAGCGCAGGCGATCCTTTGATATCGCCTTGTCATTATTGAAAGACATGTCATACACCCCTTCCGCTGCCGATGGCACGCTGTTCTGCCTTCATCACGATCGTTTTCAAAATAACATTGAATATAAGCAGCAGAACGGTCAGTATAAGAAAACCGAATACCGCATAGCTTATATCGAACCAGAACGTATCATCAGGACCGATGTAAAGTGTGCCCCAGTCCTTTGAGAATTCCTTGAGGGCATCAAAGTCCACGTTGTTCTGATACTGTGCCTTGTAATCCATTATCTGAGGAATGCTCCATACAGACACAGCGAATGCAGCAACTGTAAATATACCTGCTGCGATGTAGTTGCCGAGATAGTATTTTCTGCGGACATTAGTATTGGTAATAAAAAGTATCAGCGCAGCTATTATCAGCCCTATGCTGACCTTTGTCAGTGCGGAATTGAATCCGAACATATCGTAGTATACTCTTGAACCTGCCACCGATGTGGCGTCCAGGTCATAATCAGGATAGAGTATCGTTCTTGCGAGGGCGTCATACAGATCTGTTGAAAGCCCCAGTGAATATACAAATACCAGTGCTGCGGCGATGAGTGCCAGCATGCATGATATTTTCTGTAAAAGCATTTGTTTCTTGTACATAAGTACCTTCCTTTATGTTCAAAGGGTTCATGCACCGGACTGCGTTCGTCCGGTGCGACCCTTTTTCAACATTAACGTTTCATGCAGCACCGTGCATGAGTTCATTGTTATTCACACGGCAGCTGCACGGGAAAGGCATCAGCCGTTCATGGAATTATAGAAGTCGAGCAGTCTGTGCCATGCTTCGTTTCTTCTGGTGAGGTAGGTGGAACCGCCCCAGCCGCCGTCAGCAACTGCATCGGATACCTTCTTTGCGGTAGCAGCCGCATCAGAACCTGTCTCGCCTGTGAAGCCCTTAGCGATGATATCAACATAGAGATTTGTCTGATCCTTGCCCATACCGAACTGACCGGAAGCACTCAGTGCTGTCAGCTCATTTATGGAGTTGGTCTCAGCAACTTCCTGAGGAAGAACGGTAGGAACAGAGGTGTACCACGAATTATCAGCGATCTCCAACTCGGGGTGCTTGATGGTGCCCAGAGCAACTGCGTTGGAGATATAGCCTGCGCCTTCCTTGCCGACCTCGTGTGTGCACTGATACTCAAATGCCTGGCTCTTTACGAAGCTCAGGGTAGAGCCGATGTAGTAACGAGCGTAGTTGGTATAGTTGCCGTTCTGCAGTTCCCACAGATCATCGTAGGACTCATCGGAGATAACGGGCCACTCCTTGCCGTTGAAGTTGAATGTAACAACATTGCCTGCATCGTCATGCTTGATGAACTCATCAGGACCGTAGGACATCAGTATCTGTCCATCGGGGCTGTATGCATAGTCGATCAGTCTCAGGCATGCATTGAGCTTGTCCTGATCGTCGCCTACGCCCTGAACAGAGATCCCCCAACCGTCAGTCTTTACAGAACGCCATGACTCAGTGAATCTCATGTACTTCTCTTCGCCGTCGTTCCACTTTGCAACAGGGACCATAACTGCCATGTACTTCTCACCTGATGCATTGTCAAGTGCGGTAGCATTGTAAGCAGTCTGGGTCTGGTTGTAGTCGTAGTGCATGAAGCCGTTGTCATCGGAGAGATACTTCTCAGTGTTAACGTCTTCCTGATTGATGAATGCCTGAGAGATCAGACCCTCAGTTGCCATATCGTGCATCTTTGAAAGTGCATCGTAGGTCTCGGTCTCATTTCTGGAATCGTGCAGCTCGCCGTCGGTGCCGACATAGAGGTAATCAAGTCTTGACTCCATACCACGGATACCGAACAGAGAACCTGCCAGACGATAGAGGTCAACTCTTCTCTGGTTGTTAGCTTCCTCACGGGTGAACAGACCCTGTACACTGTCAGTGCCGTTGAGAGTCTGGGGATTTGCAACAACGCATCTGAGCAGTGCTACCAGCTCGTCAGCGTCCCACGCAGCGTTCTGACCGATGAACAGGTCAGCACGATTGGTGCCGTAGTAGCCGTCATAAGTCTTGTCGATGTACTCACGCAGCATGTTTACAGCTTCAACGCCGTCCATAGCGCCCTTAGCGTTCATCTTGTCAACGATATTGCCGTAAGCATCATAGTTCTTGGTAACAGTCTCTGTTGCGCTGCCGTCAGCAGATACAACATCGATCTCTACGCTGCCCGAAGTGGGCATGTAAGGTGTATATGCAGGATCGGCAGTCTTGTTGCTGCTGTCAGCAGTGAACTCGCCTTCGCCGTTGAGCAGCTTTTCTACCCAGTCGGTCCTCATCAGGGGCATACGCTCGATATCGTCAACACCGTCGAAGTAAGGCGAGAAGTAGATAGCGCCTGCATTGGGGCCTGCTGCCGCACCTGTGATGGACAGTCTTACGATGGGGTTAGCATCGAGGTAAGCCTTGAAGTTGGGCATCTCATCAAGATGCTGTGCCAGGTCTACCAGCTTGCCCTGCTGACCGTTCTCAGAAAGCAGTGTAGCGGTACCGCTGAGCATATCGACCTGATCCAGCTGAGCGTCCCAGTACTGATACTCATCAGCTGCTGCGTTACCCTGATACTTGTCCTCGATCTTGATGCCGAACAGCTCCTCGACCTCCTGCCAGGTAGGCTTCAGGTCGCCTGAGTTATAGGTCTTGCCGTCAGCAAGGGTGATGCCCGAGCCAGCCAGTTCAGCAGTGAAGCTCATACCTGTCTTGTCACTGTTGTAACCGCATGCCATACGCAGTACAGTACCCTCTGCCACGGGAAGCAGATCAGCTGTATCGACCGTCACGTTGGGGTCGGTGGGCTCGGTGCTGCCAGTGTCTTTTCCGCTCTTGCTTGTGTCAGTGCTTGTGCTGCCGCCGCAGCCTGCCATACCTGTTGCTGCCAGAATGATGGACAGCAGCATGGCTGTGATCCTTGATCTTTTCATTTGTTTATCCTCCTTTTAGGATACCGGTTTTTTCAGGCTGTCCGCCTTTTTTTCTATATCAACCGCAAACTGCGTTTGACATTTCTCACGTTATTCCTTCACGCCGCCGACGTTCACGCCTTTGGCAAAATATTTCTGTATGAACGGGTAGATCACCAGTATCGGTATTATCGAACAGACGATAAGTGCATATATTACCGAATCGGGTGCGTAGCTGTGGCTGAGCTGCCAGTTTGTTGTGGCTTCGGCATCCGAGTATTCCTCGAGCCTCAGTCGCATATACACCTGCAGCGGCTGTTCGTTGGCACGGGATATCATCTGTCTTGCCCAGAAGTAACCGTTCCAGCGGGATATCGCAAAGAACAGTGCTACGGTCGCAAGTATGGATTTGCTCATTGGCAGGTAAACTTTCCAGAGCACCTGCATCTCTGTTGCGCCGTCAACGATGGCGGCTTCCTCTATCTCCGAAGGCACGCCCTCGAAAGCATTTCTGAGAAGGATTATGTTCATCGCCTGCATACCCATTGCGATGACTACCAGCCACTTGTCGTCCATTATGCCCACGCCCTGGAACACACGCTTGGTAGCCAGATAGTTAAGGTACTGGGGAACAAGACCTGCGCTGAACCACATGGTGAACACCAGGAAGAAGTTGAAGCCCTTGCGGAACATCAGCCTTTTCTTGGAAAGCGCATAAGCGCCGAATATGGAGAGCACCATTTCCCAGATAGTACCGTAGAAGGTAAGGAACAGGGTGTTGGTATACGCATTCCAGAACACGTTATCGTTGAACACATCTTTGAATGCATCGAACTGTACGTTTTTGGGGAACAGCACGATGGTGGAGTCTCTTACTTCAACATATCCGCTGATAGCAGAGGATATGGTATACACGAAGGGATACAGACAGCCGACCGCAAACATGGTCAGCAGCAGGTAGCTCAGCAGTTTGAAAATAAGCTCCGAGATTTCCAGTTTTCTTTTCATAAAGCGACCTCTTTAATACAGTGATACGTCGGAAGCCTTGCGGGAGATGGTATTTGCGCCGATGACCAGCAGCATTCCGATAATATTGTTCATCATTTCCGCCGCAGACGCCAGACCCTTCAGCGAACCTGCGATACCGTTTCGCTGAGCAAATGTTGAAACGACATCGGCAGTCA
>CAMNMO010000027.1 GCA_946544695.1 uncultured Ruminococcus sp.
TGCTGGAAAACATGCAGCGCAGCGACCTGACGATATACGAGCAGGCGCAGGGCTTCCGGATGATGCTGGATATGGGTGAGACTAAATATGATATTGCCGAAAAAACCGGATTTTCCATAACCACTATCAGACACAGGCTTAATTTACTGAAGCTTGACCCTGAGGAACTCCGTAAGGCAGAAGAACGGCAAGTCACCATGCAGGACATGATAGAGCTTGAACGCATTTCCGACCCTAAGCTTAAAAATGCAGCGCTGAAAGAGGCGGGCACGAATAACTTCCGCTATGCTGTGGAAAAGGCAGTGGCTGAGGAAAGCCGCCGTGCCATCGCTCATGCGTGGAAGAAGCTTTTTGGCAGTCTGGGTGAAGAGATACCCTACTCGGAAAAGACCAAGAAACGGCAGATCAGGAGCTACTATATGTCAAGGTCGCCCGAGGAGCAGAAAGAGAGCATAAGCAAGCTTGCCGCCGATAATGCTCCTGTGTACTGGTGCGTGGATCAGTACAACTACATATATCTTCTGGGCGAGCCGAAAGCCGATGCGCCGGACGCTGATGAGGTAAAGGAAAAGTACCGCCTTGAACAGCAGGCAAAAGCGGCGAAACTTGAACGTATCAGAGAGGTCGAAAACAGGGCGAAAAAGCTTCGGCTGGATTTTGTAAAGGGCTATTCACGGCATAACGGCATGACAGCGCTGCTTATCGAGCTGATACGAGAAGAACCCGAGATATGTGATGTGAACTGGTCTTTTGCGGCAGAACTCTGCGGCGTGAAGCTTGTTCCCGAGAAAGACGAGGACGGCGACGAAGATGTGACCGCAGATGTGTTCGCAGAAAACAGCGATATCATCTATGCACTGGTAAACAGCCCCGCAAAGGTGCTGCTGGCTATGCTTGCGGCATATCTCGAAGAAAACCTGTATCACACCATGACAGTACACAGCGGCATCGGCGAGCACAGGCAGAACGAACACCTTGACCGTTGGTATGCCACCCTGCAAAAACTCGGTTACAGCATAAGCGACGACGAAAAGGCTATGCTGAACGGGACACATGAGTGCTTTGGAAATAATGAGGAGGCTAATTGATTTGACATACCCTAAAGGAAAACTAAGAATGGAGGAAAATTCAATGACAGTAACACTTACACTTAACGAGATCACGACCGAACAGGCGGAACAGGTCCTTGACCTGCTGAGAGGCAGCAGCGCCGCAGTAAAGGCAGCGCCCGCTTCAAAGACAGAGAAGATCGCCCCCGAAGAGTTTGAGGATATGCCCTCACCTGCGGAGGAGACAGAGGAAGTATCGCATACCATAGAGGAGGTGCGTTCTGCACTGTCTAAGCTCGGCAAAGCAAAGGGCAAAGAAGCTGCGAAAGCGATACTTACGAAGTTCGGTGTATCGAAGGTGACAGAGCTCAAAGCTGAACAGTACGCCGCCGTCCTGAAGGAGGTGGGCTGATGCCCGATGCACACGCAAGGCTTTCCGCCAGCGGGTCTAAAAAGTGGCTGAACTGCCCCGGGTCTGTCAGGCTCGAAGAAAAGTTTCCCGACAAGGGCAGTGACTACGCCGCTGAGGGCACCACCGCACATACTCTCGGGGAGCTGAAGATAAAGCTGGCTTTAAAGAAGATCACCCGCCCGACCTACCACAAGAAGATCGCACAGCTGGAGATCAATGGTGAGATGCAGGAATACACCGACGGCTATCGGGATTATGTTCTGGAACGTCTGAACAACGCCCGCAGTGTGTGTGATGCGGACCTTATGCTGATGGTGGAGGAACGCATAGACCTTACCGATCACGTCCCCGACGGCTTTGGAACGGGTGATGCCGTGCTGGTCGGAAGCGGTCTGCTGGAGATAATCGACCTGAAATATGGCAAGGGGGTCAAAGTCAGCGCCGAAGAGAACACTCAGCTGATGCTGTATGCTCTGGGTGCGCTGACCGCTTACGACTGGCTGTATGACATTGAAACGGTACGCCTGCATATATACCAGCCCCGTATCGACAATGTGGATATGTGGGAATGTTCGGCGGACAAGCTAAAGGAGTGGGGCGAATGGGTCAGGGAGCGTGCTCTGCTCGCCCTCGAAGATGATGCCCCATGCTGTGCAGGCAAATACTGTGATGACGGTTTTTGCAAAGCACGGGCTGTGTGCAGAGCCTACAACGAAGAAAAGCAGAAACCGGCGTATCTTGACTTCAAGCGCCCGGCTGAACTTGATACAGATGAGATAGCAGAAGTTCTGGAGCAGGCTGATGCCCTTGCAAAGTGGGCTAAGACCGTGAGTGAATATGCTCTTGATCAGGCTTTGAACCACGGCGTAAGATACCCGGGCTTCAAGCTGGTGGAAGGCAGGAGCAACCGTGTTTATACCGATGAGGTCGCAGTCATAACAAGGCTTCTCGAAAATACGGCATACACCGAGAAAGATATACTTACACGGAAGCTGAAGGGCATCGCAGATATGGAAAAGATGCTTGGAAAAAAGAAATTCGAGGCTGTGCTGGGTGAACTTGTAGTAAAGCCGCAGGGCAAGCCCGTACTTGTACGAACAGAGGACAAGCGTCCCGAAATAAATTCAAACGAAAACGCTAAGGCGGATTTTGAGGAAATACTTAACGGAGGTAATTAACAATGGCAGAAACTAGCACAACTAAGGTAACAACAGGAGAGGTACGTTTTTCTTATGCTCATGTATTTGAGCCCCGGAGCATTGAGGGCAGTGAGCCTAAATACTCGGTCTCTATCCTTATAGACAAGGACGACAAGAAAACTCTGGCGAGGGTAAAGAAAGCCATAGATGCGGCAAAGCAGGCAGGCGCTGCAAAGTTCGGCGGCAAGATCCCTGCGAATCTGAAGCTCCCTCTGCGTGACGGTGATGTGGACAGAGAAGATGACGAGGTATATGCGGGCAAGTATTTCATCAATGCCAACTGCAAGACAAAGCCGGGGCTTATAGACAAGGCGGGCAATCCCATCATAGACAGCACCGAATTTTACAGCGGCTGCTACGGCCACGCGTCGATAACCTTTTATGCTTTCAACACCAGCGGCAATAAGGGCATAGCCTGCGGGCTGAACAACATCATGAAGACCCGTGACGGCGAGGCATTGGGCGGCAGGGCGAAGGCGGAGGACGACTTTGCCGATCTTATTGACAGCTATGCTGATGACGATGATGACGACTTTCTCGGCTGATGAGAGAGCTTAGTATAGACATCGAGACATACAGCAGCATTGATCTTGTTAAGTCGGGTGTGTACGCTTACTGCGGCGCACCCGATTTCAGGATATTGCTTTTTGCCTACGCCTTCGATGATGGCGATGTGCAGATAATAGACCTTGAAAACGAGGCAATGCCCGATAAGATACTGAAAGCACTGACAGATGATGAGTTTATCAAGACCGCTTTCAATGCTGAATTTGAGATAACGTGCATTTCAGAATACTTCGGGCTTAGGCTGGATCATTCGCAGTGGCGATGTACTATGGTACAAGCTGCGGAGCTTGGACTGCCGCAGTCCCTGGCGCAGGCAGCTGAGGTGCTGGGTCTCGATGCGCAGAAGGATAAACGGGGCAGGCGCTGCATAGACTTCTTTTCAAAGCCTTGCAAGGGTCTTAAAGATATGCCGCTCGTTGCAGGAGAACGGCACGTCCCCGCTGATGATCCCGAACTGTGGGAGACTTTTAAGGCGTATTGCAAGCAGGACGTTGAGGTCGAAAGAGCAATAAAGAACAAACTGGTCAGATTCCCCATAGCGGACGGCGAACAACAGCTCTGGATACTGGATAAGCGCATTGCGGCGAGGGGCTGCCGCATAGACCGTCAGCTTGCCGAAAACGCTATTGCTTTCGGTGAAGAATTTTCCAAGAAAAAACTGGGCGAGATGATGAAACTGACAGGGCTTGACAATCCAAACAGTGTAGCACAGCTCAAAGCCTGGCTGGAGGAACGCATTGGTCAGCGTTTTGACAGCCTGGATAAGAAAGCTGTAAAAGAGCTGCTCGATGACTGTACAGACCCATTGGTAAGGCGTGTGCTGGTGCTGCGGGCTGAGGTAGCAAAAACATCGGTGAAAAAGTATGGGGCAATGCTTAACTGCCTTTGTCCCGATGGCAGGGCAAGAGGATTTCTGAAATTCTACGGAGCCTCACGGACAGGGCGCTGGGCGGGGCGATTGGTGCAGGTGCAGAACCTCCCCCAGAACCATCTGAATGACCTTGCAGAAGCCCGTGAATGCGTCAGAGAGGGCGACTATGAGCTTTTTGAAATGCTCTACGGAAACGTAGGGCAGGTGCTTTCGGAGCTGATACGCACCGCCTTTGTGCCCTCTGAGGGCGGTCGCTTTATCGTGTCGGACTTTTCTGCCATAGAGGCTCGTGTGGTCGCATATCTTGCAGGTGAGCGGTGGCGGCTGAAAGTATTTGAGGACGGCGGAGATATTTACTGTGCGTCCGCCTCAAAGATGTTCGGTGTGCCTGTGGTAAAGCACGGTGTGAACGGACATCTGCGGCAGAAGGGCAAGATAGCGGAGCTGGCGCTGGGCTATGGCGGCTCGGTAGGTGCACTCATAAGCATGGGGGCGCTTGAAATGGGGCTGTCGGAAGATGAGCTAAAACCGCTGGTGGACAGCTGGCGGGAGGCGAACCCCGCAATAACAGCATTTTGGTATAATGTTCAGAAAGCGGCACTTAACGCAGTCAGGGGCGGACCGTCGGCGGTCAGCGGTTTTAAATTCTATAAAAAAAGCGGCATACTGTTCGTGAGACTTCCGTCGGGGCGGGCGATAGCTTATGTGCAGCCGCAGATCACCGAGAACCGCTTCGGAAAGCCCTCGCTGTCGTATATGGGCATAGATCAGGAGAAAAAGAGATGGTGCAGGCTTGAGACCTTCGGCGGAAAGCTGGTGGAAAACCTTGTGCAGGCATACGCACGGGATATTCTCGCAGAGAGCATAAAGAGGCTTGAAAGCAAGGGCTACAAAACAGTTTTCCATGTACACGATGAGGTCATCATTGATGCGCCGAAGGGTTTCGGTTCGGCAGATGAGGTAGCAGAGATCATGGGCAGACCCGTTGAGTGGGCACAGGGTCTGCCGCTGCGAGCCGAAGCCTATGAAACAGAGTTTTACAGAAAGGACTGATGCTGCGAATGGATACATATTGGATAGCAACAGGTTTGTCCCGAAAGGCTAAGGTGTGGAAGAACACCAGACTGACCTGGCGGGAGCTGACCGAAAGACTGTCTGTAACTACCAGGACAGCAGAAACTCAGGGCGAATACCGCAACAGTCCGAAGTCAAAGCAGGACGATATAAAAGACGTCGGCGGTTTTGTGGCAGGCAGGCTGAAAAACGGCAGAAGAAGATCGGGAATGGTGGAATGCCGCTCGATGATAACCCTTGATGCCGACTTTGCCGATGCGGATTTTTGCGACACTATCGAGATGTTCGCAGAGTACAGTTACATCATATACTCCACACATAAGCATACGGCTGAAAAACCGAGACTTCGCCTTATTGTCCCGTTGTCGAGAGATGTGACGGCGGAGGAGTACGAAGCGGCTGCACGCAAGCTGGCGGAGAGCATCGGCATAGATCAGTTCGATGACACCACCTATCAGCCGCACAGGCTGATGTACTACCCCTCTACCAGTATAGACGGCGAGTATGTGTTCAGGCACGCAGAGCACAGACCGCTTGACGTGGACAAGCTGCTTGCGGAATATCATGACTGGCATGATGTTTCGGAATGGGCTTTCTCTTCCCGAACGGTAAAGGCTCACGAACGCCTGCTGAAAAAGCAGGAGGACCCGACCTCAAAGAAAGGTCTGGTGGGGGCATTCTGCCGCTGCTACGACATACACAGCGCAATAGCGGAGTTCCTGCCTGAGGTGTATATAAAGTGTGATGCGGGCGACAGATACACCTACGCAGAGGGCAGTACAGCGGCAGGACTCGTGGTGTATGAGGGCGGAAAATTCGCTTACTCAAATCATGCCACAGACCCTGCGGGCGGACAGCTGTGCAACGCCTTTGACCTGGTAAGGATACACAGGTTCGCAGCACGGGACGAAGATGCCAAGGAAGGCACGCCTGCTCACAAAATGCCTAGCTACCTTGCCATGTGTGAACTTGCGGGAAACGACAAAGCCGTAAGGCTCAGAATGTTCGAGGAAAAGACCGCCGAGACCCGTGAGGACTTTGCGGAGCTGATCGGCGCTGAACAGGGCGGCGAAAGCGAGGACAGCAAGGAATGGGTGACGGAGCTTGCGATCAACGGCAGGGGCGAGTATCTGCCTACGATAGATAACATCAAGCTGATACTGGAGCATGACAGCAAGCTGAGGGGGCGTATATGCTACAACAGCTTTACGGGGCGCTACTCAGTGAACGGTCCGCTGCCCTGGGCGCCCGAAGAAACAGACGTGCGCTGCTGGACAGATACTGACGACAGCGGGCTCAGGCACTACATTGAAAAGGTGTACAATATAAAGTCGAAGGCAGCCATTGATGATGCAAGGGTGCTGGTATCGCAGGCTAACAGCTTCCACCCTGTACGGGACTACCTTGACGGTCTGAAATGGGACGGTGAGCCGAGGGTCGAACGGCTGTTCATCGACTACATGGGCGCAGATGACAACATCTACGTAAGAGCCGTGACAAGGAAGATGCTGGCGGCGGCAGTCAGACGTATACGTCAGCCGGGCGTGAAGTTTGACTGCGTGCTGGTGCTGGTAGGCAGACAGGGCTGCGGCAAAAGCTACATCATCAGCAGGCTTGGCGGCAGATGGTTCAGCGATACGCTGACTTCCATACAGGGCAAGGAAGCCTACGAGGAATTGCAGGGCTTCTGGATATTCGAGATAGGCGAGCTTTCGGTGCTGCGAAAGAGCGAGGTCGAGGCGGTAAAGCACTTTATAGCCAAACAGTACGACAGCTACCGTGCCGCTTATGAGAGGAACGTACAGACAAGAGCCAGACAGTGCGTATTCTTCGGTACCACCAACCGCAGTGAATTCCTGCGTGATGCCACAGGCAACAGGCGGTTCCTGCCGATAGATGTACACCCCGAGAAGGCGGTGAAGGATATGTTCACGGAGCTTGACGATGATACCAGAGACCAGCTGTGGGCGGAAGCCTGCGTTATCGAACAGAAGGGTGAGAAACTCTATCTTGATACAGCCGAACTGCGCAGGTTCGCCGAACGTGAACAGGAGAACCACTTCGAGCAGAGCCCCCTCACGGGAGAGGTAGTAAAGTTCCTTGATACGCTGCTGCCCGAGAACTGGGCTGAGCTTGACCTTGCCGACAGAAGACTGTTCCTGCATGGTGATGATGAATTCGGGGTGGAGTCGAAGGGCGTGGTACGCCGTGAAAAGGTGTGTGCGCTGGAGGTCTGGTGCGAGGCACTGGGCGGCGACAAGCGTGACTTCAACATACAGAGGAGCAAAGAGATACAGGACATTATTATGAAAACGGGAGAATGGGAAAGGTCAAAAGGCAATCTGAAATTTGGTTCGATCTACGGAGCGCAGAGAGGTTTTAACCGCATATCTGTTTAGAAAAACCGAACAAATCCTGTATTTTTTAGTTAAGCAAATAAACATTTGATTTTTAGGATCTTGGCTTAAAAACTGTTTCCGCAAAGCAAAAACTGTTTCCGCAAAATACCCCGATGTTAAGCCATTTGAGGGTTATCGGAAACAGTGGAAACAGTTTATATACAGAGTATATTCAAATAAAGGGTTTATTGAGAATTTATTAACAGCTATTTTCTTTAAATCCTTTAATCCGTTATAGTATATGGAAAAACTGTTTCCGCTGTTTCCGCAAGGCTTGAAACCCCCGAAAGATCTTGCTTTCAGGCGGAAACAGTTTTGAAAGGAGTGTTTGCATGGCAAAAGAGCGAAAAGTTGAGGAATATCTTATAGGAAAAGTTAAGTCGCTGGGCGGCAGGTGCTACAAGTTCGTATCACCGGGAAACAATGGCGTGCCCGATCGCATAGTGCTGCTGCCTGTGGGCAGGGTCTGTTTTGTTGAGACTAAAGCTGACGGCGAAAAGCCCAGAGCCTCACAGCTGGCAGTCCACAGGGAAATGGCACGCATGGGCGTGAACGTGTGGGTGCTTGACAGCAAGGCGGCGGTCGATGACTTTATACGGGAGGTGACGGCAATTGGAGTTCAAGCCCCATGAGTATCAGAAAATGGCTATCGAGAAGATCTATGAGACACCACGCTGCGGACTGTTCCTTGAAATGGGTCTCGGTAAGACCGTCATAACACTGACGGCGCTGGAGGATATGATATATAACAGCTTTGAGGTGGGCAAGGTGCTGGTGATAGCGCCGCTGAGAGTTGCTGAGGACACCTGGAGCAGAGAGAGCGCCAAGTGGGAGCACCTGAAACATCTGCGTATCTCAAAGATACTGGGAACGCCCGCACAGCGTCGGGCGGCACTGGCGGCTGAGGCTGATATATACATAATCAACCGTGAGAATGTGGTGTGGCTTTGTGACGAGCTTTCCGTTGCGGGCGGCTGGTTCTTCGACGCAGTGGTGATAGACGAGCTTTCGAGCTTTAAGTCACCGAAAGCACAGAGATTCAAAGCCCTGCGGAAGTACATCACACGGAGCCGCCGTGTCATCGGTCTGACAGGAACTCCCGCACCCAACGGACTTATAGACCTGTGGAGCCAGATCTATCTGCTTGACGGCGGTGAACGTCTGGGACGGACTGTCACGGGGTACAGGGAAAGGTTCTTCCTGCCCGATAAGCGAAATCAGACAACGATATTCAGCTATAAACCTAAGGACGGTGCGGATAAGGCTATATGGGACAGGCTGTCGGATATCTGTGTATCAATGCGTGCGGAGGACTGGCTGACTCTCCCCGAAAGGATAGACAATGTAGTAACTGTGCGTATGACGGACAAGCAGCGTGCGGCTTACGAGAAGTTTGAAAGAGAGCAGTACATACAGTTCATCGAGGGCGAAGTTACTGCCGTATCGGCGGCGGCACTTACGAACAAGCTGCTGCAATATTCCAACGGCGCCATGTATAAAGCCGACGGTGGGTACATCGAGACCTGTGAGGGCAAGCTGGACGCACTGGAAGACATCATCGAGGCAGCCAACGGGAAACCTGTGCTATGCTTTTACAGTTACAAGCATGACCTTGAACGCATACAGAAACGCTTCCCGAATGCTGTAAAGCTGGACAATGCCGGGGATATAGAGAACTGGAACAGTGGCAGGATCGAACTGCTGCTTGCCCACCCCGCAGGTGCAGGGCACGGGCTTAACTTACAGGCGGGCGGAAATATCATAGTCTGGTTCGGGCTGACGTGGAGTCTGGAGCTGTATCAGCAGGCGAATGCAAGGCTGTACCGTCAGGGTCAGGAAAACGCAGTAGTCATACACCATCTGCTGACCGAGCACACGGTGGACGAGAGAGTATATCAAAGTCTGCAAGGTAAAGGCGAAGTGCAGGACGAACTGCTTGATGCATTGAAAGCAAAGTATGGGGGGTAAGCTATGACCAACCGTGAGAAGATCCTGAAAACGAACATCTACGACCTGATGATGACGATACGTCACAACGGTCATAAGTTTTGCCCGATAGAGATAATCGGTGCGGCAAAACCCAAGTGCCTGCCGAGCATATACGGACTGGCACAGACGAACTGCGAGAAGTGCATACAGGCATGGCTCAACGAGGAGGCGACTACATGACCACCGATGAAGTAAAAAAATACCTCCGCCAGGCTGAGAAGCTGGACAAGCGGCTGAAACGTGAGCGGAGAAACCTTGAAAAGCTCATGTCTGCGGCTGAGTACCGTTCGCCTGCCTTTGAGGGCGTCGGCGGAGGCGGCAGCGGCGACAAGATATGTGCGGCGGTGAGCCGTATCATGGAGGAAGAACAGCGGGTGCAGGAGCTGACCGACCTTTACACCGCCAAGTATGTGGAGATAGAGCAGACTATCAGGAGCATAGACGATGACACACTGGAAGAGGTGCTGGAACTGAGATATCTGCACGGGCAGAGCTGGGAAGACATCGCCGATACCATGCACTATGCACTCAGGAGCGTATACGAGTTCCACGGACGTGCACTGCAAAAGATTGCAGTTAAATGCATTGAATTGCAGTAACGAAATATGTTATTATTATACTAGCCCGATAGGGCACAGCGGTCATCTTGCTATCTGCATAGCAAATGGCAATGGGGCAGAAGCCCCATAAGGAGAGCGAACAGTCTACCCGATGTACACGGCAAGCAGGGGCAGCACCTGCACTCTCCCTCATTCTTTGGCATTATTGATACCCCTTCACACAGAGCGCTCTGCATTTGCGGGGCGCTTTTGCGTGGGTGGAAAGGAAGGTGAGGTCATGTCTAAACTGACTGAGAAGCAAAAGCGGTTCTGTGAGGAGTACCTCATCGACCTGAATGCTACGCAGGCGGCGATCAGGGCGGGATATTCCAAGAAAACAGCGGACAGGATCGCAAATCAGAACTTGAAAAAACTTGATGTTCAGCTGTGCTTGAAGGAGCTGATGGAGCAGCGCTCATCGCGTACTCAGATAACAGCCGATACCGTTCTTTCCGAACTGTACGAGATAGCATCGGCGGATGTGGAGATAACTGAGAAAAGCAAGATAAAAGCGCTGGAACTTCTGGGCAAGCATCTCGGGCTGTTCTCGGCGGGTGCGGATAACTCCGATACCCTTGCGAAGCTGGACGAAGTGCTGGGCCGCATCGAGGGCGAGATATGAGTTTCAGCGAAAAGCAGAAGGAATACTTCCGCAGCGCTACGCACCGCTGGAACGTCAAGACAGGCGCTGCTCGTTCGGGCAAGACCTACATGGACTACTACGTCATCCCCAAGAGGATAAGAGCGGTAGCGGGCAAGGACGGGCTGAATGTGATGCTGGGGCATACTCAGGGCACGCTGAAGCGCAACATCATAGCGCCCTTGCAGAACATCTGGGGGACAAAGCTGGTCACAAGCATCAATCAGGACGGAGTGTCCTGTATGTTCGGTGAGCCTGTTCACTGTCTCGGTGCAGACAAGATCACAGCGGTGGATCGCATACGAGGCATGAGCATCAAGTACATCTACGGTGACGAGGTCGTGACCTGGCACCCGGAAGTATTCCGTATGCTGGAGTCACGTCTGGATAAGCCATACAGCCGATTCGACGGCACCTGCAACCCCGATAACCCGCATCACTGGTTCTTTGAGTTCCTGTACAAAAAGAAAGGCATAGACCGCTATGTGCAGGAGTACACGATCTACGATAACCCCTACCTCTCCAAAGAGGTCGTCAGGAACCTGGAGAACGAGTACAGGGGTACGGTTGACTTCGACCGTCTTATACTCGGACGGTGGGCAGCGGCTGAGGGTCTTATCTATCGGCGATTTGCGGATGATATGGCATCGGACAGGACTATGATGATCGATGTGGTACCGCAGATCTCGCGTATCACTATCGGCGTGGACTTCGGTGGCAGCGGGTCTGCTCACACTTTCGTGTGTACAGGTACTGATCGTGGCTTTAACAGACTGTATGGTCTGCTGTCGGAGCGTATCGAGTGCAAGGACAGCGAGGGCAGACAGATCGAGATTGACCCCGAGAAGCTGGGGCAGATGTTCTGCGACTTCGTCCAGCGCGTGACGATGATGTTCGGACCGCCTGACAGAGTATGCTGTGACAGCGCAGAGCAGACTTTGATACTTGGCCTCCGTTCAACGGCACGCAAGCGAGGGCTGGGCTGGCTAAAAATTGAGAACGCATTGAAAACGTCGATAAACGACAGAATACGAGCTGCTCAACGCCTTATGGCGCAGGGCAGATTTTTCGTTATGGAGCAGGGCTGTGAAAGCCTGATTAAAGCATTAGAGACTGCGGTGTGGGATCCGAAGAGCGTTATCGTAGACAAGCGGCTCGATGACGGCACCAGCGATATCGATACGCTGGATGCATTTGAGTACACCTTCGAGAGGGATATATCGCAGTTTATCAGATTGGAATGAGGTGAGTTAATGAACTACGCAGTGATGATGTCCGCTATCATCAAGGAGCTGGGCGAGGATAGCACATACAGTACGAAGATGGCATCGGCTATTGGACTGTGGAGCCGTATGTACAGCGGTGACGCTCCCTGGCTCGGCAAGGATACATTCAGCGCAGGGACTGCGGTAGCTGTGGCTTCGGAAACAGCTCGGCTCATGACGATCGAGCTGAAAGCAGGTACAGAGGGTCCGAAGCCTATCATGGACGAGCTTCACAATGGCATAATACCTAAGCTGAGAAAGTATTCGGAATACGGTCTTGCAAAGGGCAGTCTTATCATCAAACCAATTGTTGCACCTTCAGGACTGGTGACACTATTTATCCAGGCAGACAGCTTTTATCCGCTGGCATTCGACAGCAGCGGTGAGATGACAAGATGTGTGCTTATCGACCAGAAGCGCAGTGGTAGAGCAATATATACACGCATGGAAATACACACTATCTCCGAAGGAGTTCTGACTGTCGAGAACAGGGCATACCGCAGTATGTCGGACGGTTTTCTCGGTGCGAAAGTGCCGCTGAATGAGGTCCCCGAATGGTCTGTACTGGCGGACGAGCAGAAATTCACAGGTATCAACAAGTTGCCTTTTGGGCTGTTCAGGTGTCCTGTTGCGAACCAGATCGACAATATGTCGCCTATGGGTGTGTCGGTATACTCTCGTGCGGTTGAGCACATCAAGGAAGCTGACAGGCGGTACAGTGACATCTGTTGGGAATACGAAGCCAAGCAAGCAGCTGTGCATCTCTCGGAGAGCATGATGAAATACGATCGTGACCGCGACAAGTATGTTGCACCTGCCGGGCGTGAACGCCTTTACAGAGCGCTGCCATTCTACAGCGGAGCAACAGACAAGCCGCTCGTAGAAGTGTACTCACCTGATATCAGATCATCGGAATACTTCGAGGGATTTAACGCTCAGCTCCGCCTGATAGAGTTTGACTGTTCGCTGGCGTATGGTACGATCTCAGACCCGCAGGCAGTGGATAAGACAGCGACCGAAGTCAAAGCATCAAAGCAGAGATCGTATACGATGATTACCGACTGTCAGGCGGCTATGACCACAGCGCTTACTGACTGGGCAGACGGAGCGCTGTTCTGGTCTCGGCTCTACGGACTGGATAACAGCAGCTCTGTAAGCCTTGAACTTGAATGGGGTGACGGAATACTGTCTGATCCTCAGCTCGAACGTGAGGAAGACCGCAAGGATGTTTCAATGGGTGTTATGCGTCCCGAGGAATACCGTGCAAAGTGGTACGGGGAGGACATTCAGACGGCGCTTGAAAACCTTCCCGAAACTGCGCAGGTGATAGAGTGATATGTTCAAACCGAATGAGCTGGAACGCTTCTCGATGATACTCGAACCGCAGATGCGGGCAATGGAAGAGCGTATCATGGCAGATGTCGTCCGCAGGCTGAAAATAAACGGCGAGATCACCCGTGCGGCTGACTGGCAGATACACAGAGCGTATGAGCTGGGACTGAGCAAACGCAAGGTCACGAAGATCATACAGCAGGAGATGGGACTGTCCTACAAAGAGGTCAAGACCATGTATCGGCAGGTAGTGCAGATGGGGTATAGCCGTGATGCGGCGCTCTACAAGTACAAGGGCGTTGCACAGATACCATTCAAGGACAATGAGGGCTTGCAGCAGCTGATATCTGCGGTGGCTATGCAGACATACGAAAATATGCAGAACATCACACAGTCTCTGGGCTTCGCAGTACGAGAGGGCGGAAAGCTGGTATTCAGCCCTCTGGCTGATTATTACCAGCAGACCCTTGACGGCGCTATGCTGGATATAGTGAGCGGTGCATTTGACTATAACACGGTGCTCAAACGTGTTGTCGGTGAGATGACAAACAGCGGTCTGAGGACTATCGACTATGCCACAGGCTGGAAGAACCGTGTGGACGTAGCCGCACGGCGAGCGGTGATGACAGGTATAAGCCAGATTACAGCGAAGGTCAATGATGATAACGCGAAAGCTCTCGGTGCAGATCACTTCGAGATCGAATGGCATAGCGGCTATCGTCCCGAGCACTGGTGGGGCGGCATGGTCGTCACGAAGGAGGAACTATACAGCAAGTGTGGGCTAGGCACAGTGACAGGGCTTTGTGGCGTTAACTGCTATCATGATTACTACCCGTTTATCCCGGGCATATCCGAACGCAGCTATACCGATGAGGAACTGGCAGACCTTGACCGCAAGGAAAAAGAAAAAGTCGAGTTCGGAGGAAAGAAGTACAACAAGTACGAAGCCACACAGCATCAGCGCAAGCTGGAAACTACGA
>CAMNMO010000028.1 GCA_946544695.1 uncultured Ruminococcus sp.
TTTCTCTCGGTTCGAGCTGCACTTCCTGCCCGAGAATGGCTTTCAGCAGCTTTTCTATGCGACTATCACTCATGGCTGTCCTCACTTTCTCCACGGACTTCCACCGCAGCTTTTAGATGTTTTATAATGTTTTTCAGAAATTTTGGCATCGGGACTTCCAGTGCCGCAAGATTTTCCAGTATCGAGATCAGCTCGTTGATGATGAGCCATATCGTGACTATCAGCCCGAAACAAAAGCCGAAGTCCAGCTTTATGCCGACCTGCCGCAGTCCCGAAAAGACCAGCCAGTCCACCACGCCTGCCACGCAGACCAGCAGCAGATAGCACATTTTTTTGATTATGCCACGTATGCCGACCCGTGAGTTCAGCTGTTCCTGCCCCCACGCTTTGAGCATGCCCGACATATAATCAACGATCATCACCGCCAACAGTACAACCAGCGGCACGAATATCACCCTCAAGTAGGCAGACAGCCCACCGATGATGACGGCTGTCAGGGTCTTCCATAGATTTTTCATGTCTGTCCTCCCAGATACTTATTAATAAGGTATGCCGAGTTCGCAATTATCTCTTCGTCGGTCTGCTTTACCGTGCCGAGAGCCAGAAATTTATAATCAATATCCGTGCCCGACAGCTGACCGCTTGCACGCTTGCCGAGATAGACCGTATTCGCCCTGTCCGATGGGGCAGGGTTGAAATTCCAGCTGTCCGTCTTTTTCTCGCCGTTGACGTAGACACTTGCCGTGCCGTTGACGTCGCCCGAAACGGCTATCAGGACGTAATTTGTGACAGCTTCCGCTGAATTGAAATCCCGATTATCAACGCCCCTGACCAAGTGATTTCCGCCCGCACTGCTGTATGCACCCCAGCCCGACGATATCTCAACGCCGATGCCGTTTCCGAGATCGCTTATCATATACTGCCCCGCACTGTGACATGTCGTCGGGCATTTTGCGATGCAGTACCAGGTGAACGCCGTGCGGTATTCGCCCGACTTTGAAGTGTACTGCCCCGCCGCAGCTGCGGGCAGAACATACTCTGCGCCTGTGTCGGTGACTGCGGTGTCGAAGATAATGTCGTTTTCGCCGCTGACGGAATTCCGCCAATAGCCCCCGTCACGGGTACCGTACTCAAAAATGCCGTCAAGACCTTCGGGATATGGCAGGGTGTCGGCGGCGGGCTGCCACACAAGGGTGCTCCCGCAGTAGACTCTGCTTGCAGCGGCGCTCCCCACACGAATATCCTTTGCGCTATTAAGTATCATCAGATCACCCCACTATCACGTATACAGTATTCTCATCAGGCTGTTCTATATCATCATATTCAGCCTGCGTACACCTGACCACTATCAGTCCGCCCGAAGCTGTTATCTGTTTGGTACCGAGATACAGCTTGATGCTGCTGCCGTCTGTGACGACATACAGCTTATCAGCCGATTTTACGGCGATGCTGTCATACTCATTCTTTGTAACGCTGACCGACTCCAGCACATTTTCTGCCAGATATCGGAAATTCTCGTTGCAGACCTGGTCCGCATTATACAGATCATTTTCGCTCATCATCGTGAAATTCCAAGCCATTTTTTTACTCCTATTCTAAATGAGGGGCGAAGCCCCCATACCCCCACGCTTGACTTTTTGCGCCTCTGCCGGCTTTGGCTTTGCGTTCACTCTGGTCGCAAGCTCCCGCCGCTCACTCCAAGCCAAAAGGCGCAAAAAGCACTGCGCTGTTTGCCATGCTTATTAAGTATTGCTTGGGCGAAGCCCCTCATACTCCCAAACATCAGCTTTGCTGATGTTGCGCTTGACTTCTGCGCCTGTTGCAGCTTAAAGCTTTTTTGCACCCTGCGGTCGTTCCTCCCTACGGGCACAAAAAAAGCTTTAAAGGCGCCAACGTTGACTGCGTCATCGTGAGCACTGCGCTGTTTGCCATGCTTATGAATTTTTGTGTGGGGCTGTTTGCCATGCTTATGAATTTTTGTTTGGGACTTTTTGCCATACTTATGAATTTTTGTTTGGGGCTTTCTGCCATGCTTATGAAGTCTATTGCGGCTTGCACTTTCGCCCTACATCAGAACTGCGAGCGCAGCGAGCCACCTTGATTATGAATTATGAATTATGCATTATGAATTTCGTCAGCTGCTGCACCGCCCCCACAAGGTAGCGTATCAGCCTGCCCTCACGCACTGTCATATAGCCGCCGTTCTCACCTGTCAGGTCGGGGCTGACTGTTTTCACCTGCTGTGCCGAAAATCCTATGTTTTCGTGTTCTCCGTCCTTCCAGTCGAATCCTATCAGCCGCAAAGCGTTGATGACCGCAAGGCAGTCCTCGCCGCAGTCGGTGATATTATCTTTCAGCCGTTCGTCGGAAGAACTGCTTATATCCGCATTAAGCAGTGTGTTGTGCTGCATATCTATATCACGATAGGCATTGAGCTTGCTGCCGCTGCTGACGTACTCCCAGACGGTGCTGTTGCTTTCCCGCCAGCGTATGCGGTCGGCTTCGGCAGCTATCATATCAAGGCTCGGCACATCTGTGTCTGTCAGCCCGAAGTCCAGTCTGCCCACCTCGTCGCCCTGATATTTTACTATGACCGCCCTGTGGTCTATGGTCGTGCCTTCCGCAAGATCGTCATGCAGTCCTGTCACAAAGGTCAGGCTGTCATGCAGCAGTACAGGGCTGTTGATAAGTATATGATCTTCCTGACGGTACCAGGCGGCTATGGGCTGTTCTTCGGCATACCAGCTGTCGTACTGGCGCCACAGCCCGGCGAAATCAGTGTCAGCGGGCAGGGTCATCATTATGCCCTCCTCGCCGTATCTTGACTGCGCCCGCATGCCGCCCATGTAGACGTCATTCGGGTCATATATGTTCAGTCCGCCGTGATCTTCGATGGTGACATTGCTGTTCTGCCCGTACTTGCTTTTTACCCTGAGAATGCTGCCTTTTATCTCACCTGCTGCTATGTTGCCCGCAGCTATGTCCCCCGAAGTGATATCGCCCGCATTCACATTCCCGACAGTGATATCTCCGCCGAACGTCAGCAGCCCCCTGCGTTTGTCGAATATCAGCACGGTGTCACCGCCGACTGTCCATTCCATGCGTGCAGCACTGCCCATATCGGTGCGCAGTGCGTCATCATGCCTGCCGACAAAACCGAAATATTTTCCGCCGCCGTCGTAAAGCGTCATACCGCTGCCGTCGAAAACGCTGCTTTTTCTGCCTGCGCTCTCCACTGTGAGGGCTGCATCACGCATGTATATCTCACTGCCGTCCTTGCTTGCGGATATCTGCGCTTTGCCAACGGTACGGCTGAGGATATAGCGTATCTCACGGTGCGTCAGACCCCGCAGTTCGCTGTGCTGATAGCTGTTGTCACGCAGGTCGGCGTGGGTCGTCAGCGGCTCCTCACGGGTGCTGTCCAGTCTCACCGAACCGTCGGGGCTGATGATGGCGTCCTCGGTTATCTCCCAGCCGCCTATTCGCCCCTGTGTGCATATTATCTCGATGCCGCTGAGGATACCGGCTTTGATGAAATCTGCATAAAGTATGCCGTTCATCGTCCATGCCATTGTATACGGGCCGTTGAACAGAGTGCTCTCGGGGTCGTCGGGGTCCTTCACCCAGAAACCTATGCCTGCGGTGTTGATGCGTATGCCGTGCGTGGCAAGGGCAGGGTCCTTGTTATCGCACCAGATAGTCTCCTTGTTAGTGCCGTCAGCATCGCCGATGATGTAGAAATACCCTCCTGCGCCGCCTCTGAGCTCCGCTGTGGCTTCGGCAACGGCGGCGGCTATATCCAGCTCTATCTCGTCCTTGTTGTCGCTGACGAGCTTTGTGAGCCTGCTGACCATGCGTGTTATGGGGTCTGTCCTGACAGCTGTACCGCTGCTGCCTTCCTTTGCGGTCAGCGACCCTGTAACGCCGCCCTTGTGCTCCAGTGTCAGCTCGGCGGCGGGAATGGTATATGTCTCACCGTCATATTCAAGGGTGACTGTGTCCCACGGGTCTATCAGCGGGTCCCCCAGAAGATAGCTGAGCCTGCACGGACGGTATGTGTATCCCGCAAGCTGCCTTGCCACGATCTCAAAACGCTCGGCAGTCATCAGCGGGCAGGCAAATGACATAGCCGTGCCGCTGCCGTAGGTGTATGTCTTGTCGCCTGCGGCGCATACAACAGCCGTGCAGGTGATCTGCTGTTCGCCTGTCTCGGGTTCTGATATGGCGTTGAGAGGCACGGTGTATGCGCTATCACCGTACCATTTCACCGATACGCCGTCCGCCCTGTCGCTTGATATAAATCCTCCGTACAGCGCCGCTACCCAGCCCAGTATGTCACGCTTGGTGGCACCCTCGGGCAGTCCCTCCACCGTCACGGCAGGGGTGAGCGTCTGTGTGAATGTCAGCCCGAGAGAGTTGCAGACTTCCTCCGCCAGTGCCTGCGCAGTGGTGGGAAAGCTCAGTGCCGAGCTGTGAACGGTATCCGACTTAGCCAGCTTGTGCTCGCAGGTAAGCTCGTATTTCAGTCCTGTGCGCCTGACGGACTTCACCGTGAAACTGCCCATCGGGATATATTCAAAATCCTCGGGCGTGTTATCACCCGTGAAGCTGTCCGCAGGCAGCACCCCCAGCCGCCAGACAAAGCTTCGCCCCGACAGCTCACGGTCGAGCGAGGTCAGTGTGATCTTGACAGCAGGTGCTATGACCGCCCCGACCGTTATCCCCTCGCCCGACTGTGAGCCCCTTGTCAGTGTGACAGCTTCTGCGCTGTCCACAAAAAATGTGCCGAAGTCAAGCCGTGATGACCAGCAGCGGCAGTCTGAGAGTACTGTGTTCTTGTAGTTTTCAGATGCGTTGTACATAACTGCCTCCTATTTTTCTATCAGATCGACATTCACGCTGCCGTAGACCGTCTCGCTTTTTCGCCACTTCCTGACAGGATACTGCGGGTCGCCCGCATAGAACTGCCTTGTGATGTAGCCCTTTGCTTTCACGGGGCAGAATCTAACCGTGAGGAATGGTCTCAGCGAGTTTACGGCGGCGTCTATCACAGCAAGTTCATCGTCGGTGATATCCTCCCAGCTGAGCTGGAGCTCATATTTCACGGCGATAAGGTCGCCCACGAACTCTCCCGTGCAGCTGTTGCGCCCGGAATTAGAGGCCCAAAGCTTGTGGGGAATGACCGTCAGTCCGTCCTCTTTCATCGGCGGCAGCTGCACGCCGTCTATCGTTACTGTAACAGTGTTCATCAACTTCCCCCTTTGGCATCAGTATATAAATTCATTGACGCCCGTGCTGTCAACGTGTTCCTTGTTGCGCTTGACCAGCTTGCGGTATACCACATCGCCGTCCAGCTCGATGGTCATGTTGATATCACCGCCGCCTGTTCCGCCGAAGTCGGCAAGCACTCTGCGCATGGCTGCTTCCATAGTTGATACAGGGCTGACTACCTCGGGCTCACGCTTGTTATCACCCAGCACCGCAAGGAATTCACCGTAGTTTGCGGGAACTGCCATGCCCTGTGCCAGTGCGGGTATCCTCGGGAGGGTGACCGTATCGAAAAGCGGCAGTTCGGTGCCTGTCAGGTCGGTGATATCCTGGAGCACGCCGTTTATATTGTCGGGCAGGAAATTCAGGGTGTCCTCTATCAGTTCAAGGGCGTTGTTGATAACGCTTATGAATGCACCCTGTATAGCTGTGCCTACGGCTGTACCGATACCGCTGAAATATTCCCTGACGCTCTCGATGCTCATAACGCTTCTGATCTTTTCCCATGCGTCGGAGAACTTCTCCTTCAGGTCACTGCCGAGCTCCTTGAATGCGCCGATGACGTCAGCCTTGCGGTCGGCAAAAAAGCTGCGTATGCCCGAAAACTGCGTAACGATATTGCCGTAAGCCGTGCCGAATTTTTCTGCGAACCAGCCGCCCACGCCCCTGAAGCCCGACTTCACGTCTGACCATCGGTCCTTTGCCCAGCCGCCGATAAAGCTGAATGCCGCCTTTATCACATCACGGGCGCCCTCGAATTTCTCTTTGAAGAATGCGCCAATCGGGGCGAATATGGCTTTGATGCCCTCGAACGCTGTGTCCAGGTCTCCTGTGAACACGCCACGCAGGAAGGTGACAAAGCCGTTTGCCACATCGAGTATCAGCCTGATGTGCGAGCTGACATTATCCACTATCGCAGACAGCGCACCCTCCACGATGGGCGCCAGTTTGTCCACCACCCAGCCGACTATCGGTGCGATGACCTTGTTGTAGATTTTCAGCGCTTGCAGTGTCAGGTCGCCCACAAGCCCTATGATGTTGTCAAGCAGGGGCGAAAGGTGTTTTTTCCAGATCTCGTCAGCCGCTGCCATAGCCTTGTCGAAAACAGGTTTCAGCCACTTTTTCCACACATCGATAACTATGTCTTTTGTCTTGGTCAGCGCAGTGCGGAAGGCTGTGAAAATTGGTACGCCGTACTTGTCCCAGTTCTTTTTAAGTATGCTCACCGTGTCCGTCCAGACTGTTGTCAGCTCCCCAAGTATGGGCTTGGCGTAGTCTGTCCACCAGGTATCAAAAATATCCTTGATACCGCCAAAAAGCACGCCGAGTGTCAGGTCAGCCTGCGCTGCGAACTGCGTTATCAGCGGCAGACCCTCTTTCACAAGGCTTTGCAGCACGGGGAACACTGCCACGTCCCAGATATCGGCGAACACCATGTTGAAGCTGTCGAACAGCCCCGTCACTATGCCGCTCATCACAGAGAAACGAGTGCGCAGAAACGGCGTGAAGTCGTTTTCCAGATAGCTCCGAAACGGTTCAGCCAGTGTACCGAGATCTGAGAATATCCGCCCGAAAGTCGTGCGCAGCTGTGCACCCTCACCCGAGATATCCGCTATGGCTTTATCGAAAACACCGCCGAAATTATCACCGAGATACTTCCGTGCATCACCCGCATAGCCCTTTATCTTGTCAAAGACCCTGCGCAGCTTTTTCTCAAAGCCGCTCATTTTCTTTTCGGCGGCAGATGTGTCTGCGGTCACCTCAACAGTGTCTGCGGCAGGTGTTCCCGCATCGGGTGCTGATACAGCGGCGTCTTCGCCGCCCAGCTTGTTTATTTGGTCGAAGCTTGCAAGGCTCTTGTCGTTCGCTTCCTGTGCAGCTTCTGCGGCAGCTGCCATGTCATCATAGTTTTCGGCGGCGGCTGAGGTCTCATCTGCCACGCTCGCAGTGCTCGCAGCAGTGCTGTCCGTCAGCCCGAAAACGCTCATTATCGCATCAGAGGTGACCTTTGCTGTCTCGGTCAGCCTTTGCAGCACGGTCGTCAGCCGCTTGACAACACTTACAGCCCCCGCCAGTACAGGTGTGCCCACCGCTGCCAGCAGTTCTCTCCACGCCTGTTTCAGGTTGCCTGTGACGTTTTCCCAGCCTTCTGCTTCACGTGCAGCCTGTCCCTCAGCGCCCGAAAGCTTGTTGGCGTCCTTCACCATTTGCAGCAGTGTCAGCTGTTTCTGGGCTTCGGAAAGCTCGGCGAACTTCCTGCCGTACATCTCCAGTGCTTTTGCGTTTCTAGTGAATTCCGTTGAACTTATGCCCAGCGCCGCATCGTTGGCATAGTTGCCTTTGAGGTAGCTTTTGAGTGTCTCGGACGTTTCTTCCAGCGACCTGTCATAGTATGCCGCACTGTCCGCAGCCACTTGCAGGGCATCACTCATCATGTCCAGCGCCTGCGGGCTTTCCATGCCTGCGGTCTTTGCAAAGGCATATATGCCCGTGGCAGTGCCCCGCAGGCGGTTTTTAAGAATGCCGCTTTCGTCCGCCACAGCATCTATGGCAGACTGAGCGTTGCCTTTCAGCGCCCCGAATGTCTGCTCGAACTGACTTTCGGCAGCCTTCATCTCCGCAGCGGCTTCGATCATCTCTTTGCCCGAAAATGCTGTCGCCATCAGTCCCGCTATGCTGACAAGCCTGCCTTTTATGCTGTCAAGCCCTTTCCCCAGACCCTTGACGCCCTTGTTAAAGCCCGTGTCGTTTATCTTAGTATCAAAATTAAGATGTCCGTCAACCATTCCTTCACTTCCTATCTGCCGATGAGCTGATCTATGAACGCTTCGTCCTCATCTTCTGCACACCGCTCTTTGTCCGAAAGCTTTGTTTTCAGCATGACGAGTGCTTTGTTCTCCCTCACGAAGCGCTTTTCCCATTTATCAAGCTTTTCGCCCTTCGCCATTTTCCTGCGGATATGGCTGACCTGCGAGAACAGCCCTTCGCCTATCTCTCCGAACAGTCCCAGAAACGACCACCAGTGCAGGTACTTCACCGCCCTTGTTTCGTACCCTGCGGCTTTGTTCACGGCAGGGAATATCAGACCCTCGTCCTGCTCCCAGTCGAAGGTCCTGACATCAGTTTCGGAACGTGGCATATCCCCGCCGCCGATGAACCAATAGGCTTTTTCAGCGGCTTCCTGCAAATTCTCCCCGGGGAGACTTTCAAAACTCACATACAGACATCTCAGGCAGACATAGCACTTCTCCTTCGGGTCAAGGTCGGGGTCGTTCATCGCCTGTATGATGTTCAGCGCCACACGGAAATCCGAACGTATGGCAAAAGCTTTCCCGCCCACTGTCAGGCAGGTGGGCAGCTCGCCGATCATGCAAGCAGCCTTGCAAGCAGTGCCTGCTTTTCCTCTTTTGTCATGCTGTCCACATCAACTGTCTGCGGCATCATGCCGACAACAGGCGGCTTTGCAAGCACCACAGGCTCGATGTACTTCTGCGTTTTTTCCTCAAGCCTGACCTTAGCGGCAGCGGAAGCCGACTTCATATCCGCCATGATGACGGGCATGAGTGCATCGAGAAAACCCTCAATTATCAGCCTGCCCCCTGACACTGCCGAAAGCACGTTGGTCTTGCCGAAGGCTGTTTCGCAGGTGCCGTCACCGAATACATGATCCAGCTGTTCACGGATAAGCTTGTCAGCTTCCACAAGCTGTATTTCATCGTCCCCGATAGCCTTTATCTCGTCTATCTTCCTGTCGATGATATCCAGCGCCTCATCGAAACGCTTCTTGGTGTTCAGGTCGGTGACGTTTATCCTTATCACACGGCTCTCATCGCCGTTTATAGCGTAGCTGCGGAAACCGTCATCAAAACTTATGCTCTGCATTTGTCATACCTCCTAAAAAATGCATGAAAAAAGCGCTCCGTAAAAACGAAACGCTTGACATTTATTCTGTTGTGTGGTATAATATCGGTAATAAAAGAGGGTGCTGCACAGCCTTGCGGCTCAGCGGTTCTCCCTCAATAGTCGTTCTATAAAAAATAGTCGTCCTATGTAGGAGTGGGGCGGCTATTTCTTTTTATTATTGTTGACAATCGCCAGATTTACAATAGCAATGATAGTGTTTATCAAGGTAAGTATCTCTAATGTGCTCATGCAACTCACCCCCTTGCGAGGGAAAGATTGAACCGCCTTTTTTGCCGCTGTATGTACAGCACCCGCAAATATTATATCACAGGTGTCGCATTTTGTCAATTATCACTGCTGTCATCTTCCGACTCTGACGGTGCAGTTTCCGTCAGGTCGCCGCTGTAAAAGTCGGTACATGGGTCTCGCTGTCGAAGGTCACACTGCCCTTCTGCCTGTTGCCGTCGAACCTGATATTATAGGGGATATTCACACCGCCCTGAGGTCCGCCGTAGCTCTGGGGCTTGACTATAACGTCCTCCACCCATGCATCATAAGCACCTGTGGTCTTGTCCACAAGTACTTCCAGCAGCTTTGTTTTGCAGTCATCGCCCGTCTTGCGCTCCATCATTATACTCTTGAGTTTTTCGTAGAGCGGGTCGCCCGGGTCCGCATAGTATGTGTCGATATCCAGTGCGGGCTCATAGCCGTTGTCCTGTACCGATGTTTCATCGAGTATGTTCTTCTTGATCTCGGTGTCGGGGTTGAGCTCTACGCTGGCGTCCTCTATGTCCTTGCCGATAAGGTACCAGTTCTCTGTACCTGTGCCGAAGTTTGCGTCGATATAGTGCAGCAGATGGCTTCTGTGAAGCTTGCCTGCTGTGTAAGTGTATTCAGGCATTTATATTCCTCCGTTCGTAAAATCTACAGTATACTCCGCCGTGATAGTCAGCTGATACATATAAGTATCCTCGGAATTCTCCTGAGGTACTGCATACAGCATACCGTTGGCGGCGTTTATCAAGGTTATCTCTCCGGGATATGACACCCCGTTATAGGGCGTTTCCACGGGGAGATCTTTTTGTTTTGACAGCCACACAGCCAGCTCCAGCAGCACCCCCGACGAGCTTATGCGCTCATAGTCGTTTATGGCGCTGTAATTAGCCGTCAGTAAGAACGTATGCTGTCTGCGCTGGTTGCCGATGATATCTTCTGCCAGTAGCGTATCACCTGTGGACGATAATGCATAGCTGTCAGCCTTCCCGTCGGAAAAGTCAACGTGTATTGTTCCCAGCACTTCCGAGATCTTCGGGAAGGCAGTGAGCAGTTCTCTCATTGTCTCTATTATGTTCATCGTATGCCGCCTCCTGCATTGCGCTGAGCACCGTTCTGTATAGCTTTAAGGTGATTTGTTTTCACGGTCTCGAACCACAGTCTCTGAGCCTGCGGATGCTTGGCAGTGCTGTATATCAGGTTGCGTCCTGTCAGCACCTTCTTCTCACCCTGCCTTGCCCAGGGAGATCCTGTGATGCTCGATACCATGAGCACGCCATAATACTGATAGCGTGCATAAGGTGAGGTGTAGTAGATATGCCCCGAACCGATCTTGGTGCCGAGTACAGCTGCCTTTGACAGGATGTTGTTCCTCGAAGGTGTGTACTTGACCATGAGCCTTATGACCTCGCTATCCACAAAAGCCTGAGCATTGTTAAAACGCTTGGTACTGTCACGCCCGAAAGTTCTTGACCATTCAAGGGTTATCTGTGTCCTCTGGTCTTTCACGGTTGTATTCCGTGGCTGCTGTATACCTTTCGGCATATCTTATCACCTCGCTGTCAATTCAATATGGGAGAGCCCGCCGTACAAGCAGGGGTTGACATTCTTTACAACAGCAAAGTCAGGATACTGCTCGCGGAATGTCTTCATATCCGCAGCTGTAGCCTGTTCTGTTGTGGTGGTGAAGTCAAATTCCGATGTACCATGTACGATGATATCTCCCGCCATCGGGATATAGCTGTCATCGTATATATACACCAGGATACTGTCCTGCACCTGTATCCCGTTCCTTATCACCGTCTGCCCTCTGCTGTCGTTCCAGTATACGTCACTGATGTTGTGCCGGGTATATGTGTCTTTCGACCATATCGTGATATCTGCATTTGTCAGCATATCATCTCACCCCCGAGAAGAGCAGCCCCGAGCCGCTTAACCACTTGGTGACTATGTCACACGCCTTGCTGTTTAGCGTGGCTTGCTGATCTGCTCCGCTTGCATAGCTCACTGACCAGCCCTGCACGCTCTCCGAGGTCTTGCCCGCACTCTTGGCTTGCTCTTTTTTTGAGTTGTAGAGGGACTCGGCTATTTCACAGCAGCACATTCTGACGTTGTCTGTAACGTTATCTTCTTTGATGTTCCCGAAGGTCAGCGTATCAAGAATACGTGACGCTTCGCGGAAATAATAGGTATAGGCGGCTGTGATGACCGCCTGCTTACCTGCAAGATATTCGTCTTTGTAATAGGTCTCATCGGCATAGATCATTACAGCCACCACCTCACTATCAGGACTTTGTCGTCAGGGTCACGGTCTTGGTGACGTTGGATCCTGCGACAGTCACAGCTTCGGTAGCTGTATTATAGCCCTTAGCGCTTATCTTTGCGCTGTAGCTGCCTGCTCTCAGGTTGAATACTGCCTGACCGCTTGCGTTGGTCTTGAGCCTTGCACCGAGTATCTCGATGGTAGCACCCTCGATAGCGTTGTTGCTGCTATTCTGTACAGTGAAAGTAACGCTCTTGGTGGTCATAGGAGTAGAAGGTTCCAGATAAGCGAAGGGACAGCCTGTTCTGTCTTCGTTGAGCCTGGTCGCGGGATTAGGCAGCGCCCAACCCATGCGGAACACAACTCTCAGAGCGACCATGTCCTGCTGTGCCAGGTTGTAGACGATCTCCTTGGTGGAAGGATCCTGAATTACGCCCTGATCGAGGATCTTAACAGTGATATCCTGACGGATAGCATATACTGCCTGCGAGAAGTCACCGACTACCAGCTGTGCGATGGAGTTATCGAACGCACCATTCTCAGGGAAGTACATGGGCTCGCCGTCGAGTGCATATCTTGTGGAACCCTGCATATTGTTGTTGAAGATGGGCAGACCGTCGCCAGTCCTCAGACCCCTGAGCTTTGCCTTCATGCCGAGTGCTGCGACAGCACCATTTACGGAATAGCCGTCGTCCTCGACCTTAGCGAATACGCCGCCCTCGCCGAGGATGAGATCATACATATCTGCATCATTGCTCACAGCTACGTTGTTGCCTGCCTGACGTGCTCTTGTGATGATATCGGCATCCCACTCTGCGGGTCTGTTAACGCCGAAGATGGTAGCGCTGTCTATTCTCTGTGCGATAGCTTCGTTGACTCTGGGAGTTACTTCGCCGAAGATATCAAACTCAGCGTCGCTGAGAACTGCTTCGGGGATAGGCACGATAACAGCCAGTTCAGCTGCGGTCATGTATACATTATCCCATGCCTGCTCGGTAGTCTGCTTCATGCCGGTGTCGCCGTTTACCCAGTATGCCATAGGCAGCACATCCAGAACTCTCATTCTGGTCTGATTACTGGTCATGTTGGGGAGTTTGCGTGCCAGTGACAGGAATGTGGACTGCTTGGGAACGTCCTGGAATATGGTCGATACGATCTGCTCGCGGATTATAGCTTCCGCATTTTCTCTTGATATGATATTTACGGGCATATTATTTACCTGCCTTTCATTAGGTTATTTGTTTAACAGGCTCCTGATAGCTTCATTTGCCTGCGTTTTCAAACTGTCGTTATTCTTATCCACGCCCGATGTACTGCTAATCACACGCGGTACGGTCGGGTCGTTAAAGAGATAGCTCCGGTCTTTTTTGAGCCCTTCAAAAGCTGCTTTCAGGTCATTCTCCTGATTCTTGCTCGCTTTCAGAGCGTCAACGTTGAGGAATGGCATCACCGCCTTGACATCGTGTGCTTTGTACTCCGCAGCATACTTGCCCACAAGATCTGTAAAATCTCTTTCGGCGAGCTTCTGCTCATACTCTGTATCCTTTGCAGCGAGATCGGCTGTCAGCTTTGCGACCTTACTCTGAAGCTCGGCGACATCCACGCCTTCAAAGCCTTTGAGTGTTTCCTTTGCGCTGTCGAGCTGAGTCTTGAGCCCTGCTGCTCTGTCCTTCTCGCACTGTACGTCTTTACCGTTTTCTGCCATTACGAACTTGATCTGCTCTTCGGTAAGTCCCTGAGCCTGTAAATCTTCTGTTTTCATCTTGAAAACTCCTTTCGCTAAGTTGTTTAAGGACTGTAACTTGCGTCCTGCGAGCTGTGTTCTTTAAGCCCTGCACAGCGAAAGGGCGAGAAAGAATATATAGATCACTGTCCGTCGTAAGTACCGACTACTCCGAGGATAGTGATGCCGTCTTTGATGTTCTCGGCGGTTATGTTCGTGTCGATCGCAGCCGTTACTGCTTCCACAGTTACTGTGCCGAGCACCTTGCCGCTGTCTGCCGTTATGGTCTGCTCTGATGTGGTAGGTGTCACCGTCTTGTTCTGTGATTCCTTGGGGGGCGACGGATCTATGTTGCTGAGATTATCAGCTATCGCCTTGATAGCATCGGGCACGAACTGACAGCCGTCTACGCTGCCAAGCGCCAGTATGCCGTTGAGTACGGAGATCACCGAGTTAGCGTGCAGCACACTCGCCGAATCGCCGCCCAGCGCCGTGTACAGTGCTTTGAGGGCATTTACTTTACTATTCACTGATTATCAATCCTTTCTGCTTTTTTTGGGTATAAAAAAGCACCTGTCACCGACATATATGTCGGTCGCAAATGCTCAGTCGTCTATTAAGCCGCTGTACTGCCTTTCAATAAGGTCAAGTATAGCGGATATGTCAGCAAATATCGTGCATATCATCCCCCCCCTGTCAGGGCATGAAAAAACCGCCTAACTGAGTTAAGCGGTTGCGTATTCATCAAAAGACC
>CAMNMO010000029.1 GCA_946544695.1 uncultured Ruminococcus sp.
CTTGCGACTTTGGCATTCTGTATCGAGTTGAAAGCACCGGGTATCAGCACCAGCGCCAGCACCCTCAGCACATTTTTCAGCTGAGGCATCTTATAGAACGCCGCAATAAACGGTGATGCGAAAAACAGCACCACATACAGCACCGCAGCTATGAACAGGCTGACATAGAATATGGAAGAATAATCCTCCTCCTTGACGTCCTTGCGCTGGATAAGTGCTGTGTTCAGTCCGCTTTGTACGAACACCTGCGAAACACTGATGAATATGGTCAGCAGTGTCAGCATTCCATAATCAGTAGGGTCAAGCAGACGTGCCAGCACCAGCTGCACCACAAAAGCTATGCCCTGATATCCTGCACGTTCAAGGAACTTGAACGCCAGTGACTTTATAACTACCGATTTTTCGTTCTGAGAACTTGGTTTCAAAAAAATTTCCTCTTTTCTTCCATATTAAACGTCACAGATCATCATACTTATCCCGTCCGCACAGCAAGACACCGCAGGCAGTGCGGTAGGTCTGAGTGATAATTTATATGTCGTTTACTGTAAGTATGCCGTCTGCATTTTCAGAAACGGAATTTGAAATAGTTTGAGGCAGATGCGCCGTATATCATTACCCATACGAACCAGTATATGCCCATAAAACTGATGATGACGGCATTTGATGACACTCTGTCCCAGATCTTTTTTCGCCTGAACACCTTTATCAGTTCGGGGACCAGCAATATCTGGAAGATATCACAGAACACCGATATCCTGTTTCCGTATACGGTCTTGAAAGCGAACAGCACATAGGTATAGAAGATAAGACCTATCATATTAATATACTTGACCGTTTCGTCCACATCTTTATCCACCTTGTAGGAAAGACAGACAGGCACAAGCACCAGCAGCACCCTGAAAATCCAGTCAAAGAAAACATGGAAGTTGAATCCGTTTATCCTCAGGTAAACATTAGTGTTCATATCGAACACGGCGTTGATATTGCGGGTATACTTTTCGGGCAGCAGCGATCTTTCCAGCATAAACGAACTTATCTCCTTCAGAAAGACCAGTGCCACGAAGAAGCCCACTATCAGCACCACCTTATTAGAAGTCTCCTTCCTTGCCGTAACGATCAGTGCAAAGATAATGAACATCAGCCCTATCACGGACGAGTTATGGAATGACAGTGCTATGGCAAAGCACACGCCTGCTTTGCCGTATTTCTTCTCCTTTATAAACAAGCAGCACAGCATCATGAAAGCCGCAGAAATGCTTTGTTTCATGATGTTGAGCGAGAAGTTGTAGAACAGGAACATGTAGCTGCACATCGTCAGCCACATGGGGTATTTATCACGGCATTTATATGCCGATATGTACACAGGCGTCACCACAAGCAGCTGTGATGAAAACAGGAACGCACCTGCATTATTTGAAAAAAATGAAGTTATGTATGCTGTCAGCTGATATCCCACAGGTTCAATCGAAAGCTGTCTCATCTGCGAGAACGAAGCGGCAGAATTTGCATAGTTGAAGGTGCGCACAGCATACTCAAGCACGTCTTTACCGACCGTATCATCACGCACGCCCGCCAGCACCGACGGGATAAGCACGGCGATGACCGATAAAAAGACTGCTGTACGTTTATTGGTGTCAAATCTCTTATCTGCCCTGTATGTGAAAAGGCAGGTAAGCATAAACACTATCAAGTACAAGACGGTACTTTCCCAGATACTCATCAATTGTTCTCCTATATATCATCTGCTGCACAGCGCACATACCATCGTGTGCCGCACAGCGGTCATTATTCCTTATCAAAGCGGCAGATTTTCCCGATACGCCGCAATTTCTTCCTTATTTTCCCGTACACACCGTTTTTACACCTGCGGTGTGTTTATATTTATACGACATAAATTTCAATGTCATTTACTATAACTATTTCCTTTTCAGTTTCGTGATGAAGGGCAGCTTATCCTTCACCTCATATTTCAGCCTTTCATATAAAAGCAGTTCACCGTATACACCTGTTGCCTTCATGCCTTTCAGGTCATTGAGATGCTGGTAATATATCAGTTCCTTGCGCTTTATAACATGTTCTATCTCACTGTGAAATTTACCCTTTGTATATTCATCGAACTCCCTCAGCAGACCAACATGGCGGTCATAAAAATTCTTTTTGAGTTTTTCGGGAGAAGTCTTTATCGAACCCGAAGCCGAGTTCGGATTATTTGTTCTGTATGCACTCATTATCTCATTGAAGAAATGTGCGCAGCCGTCATAAGTCGCCATCAGCCTGACCACCAGGTCCAGCGATGTGGAAAATTCCGTCAGAGGACGCAGGTTCTCGGTCCTTCCGACTATTGAGGCTGTCGGTGCAAAATCCATCCTTATCATCTCGTCCACCGAAAAGTCAGCCCCTTCGGGTGCAGCGAGTTTTTTATAAAGTGCCTTGTCGTTCCACATTTTGCGTGGGAAGAAGTTCTTGATAAAGTTATCGTCCATATCCACCACTTTTGCATTGTGGAAGCACATATTGCACTCAGGGTGTGTTTCAAGATAAGCTATCTGCTTTTGCAGCTTATGTTCATCACACCAGTAGTCATCGCCCTCACAGACAGCATAATACTTTGTGTCAAGGGCAGGTATTATATAATTCTGCACTATATTTATACCCTGACTGTACTGATTCACCTCTTGATATATCGGCACTATCTTATCGGGATACTTCTTATGAAGTTCCTCGATGACAGCCTTTGAACCGTCCTTTGAACAGTCATCATGTACAAGCACCCTGAATCCGTACTCTGTCTTTTGTGAACATATATTTTCAATACATTTTCTCAGCCATTTCTCATGATCGTAGCTGAGTACCGCAACTGTCACGATGGCAGCCATCTGTATTATCCGCCCCTTTATAGTTTATAACCGTCAGCCACTCCCCTGAACATGCTTTTAAGCTTATCTGGTCTGTCCTTCTCATAAAGCAGTGTCTGTATCATTCGCTTTATGATTCTCACATCTGCCTTAAAGCCCAGATCATACTTGCGTTTGAGGTAGATGCTGTTGCGCACCCAATAATATTTCCTCAGCGGCGAATGGTTGAATATTATTATATTCTTGCCCAGAAATTTTCTGGTAACGCTCCTGCCGACCTCATGCAGAAAGCCGACGTAATTCAGTCTGACTATCCTGTACCCGCCCCGCACCAGTGCGTAGCAGATATCGTAGTCCACCATATCTATAAACAGCTTTTCGTCAAAGCCGCCCACTGCCTTTATGCAGCTGATCTTATTGAATGCACCCGAAGTAATGCATAGATCTGTCCGCTCATACTCCCCCGTCATACCGAAATCCATCTCAACGTTCCTGTCCTTGTACATCGAGGTTATTATGGCAACATTTTCCTTTGCACGCTTTGCCATTCTATCATATTTTTCAATGATATCGCTCTCGCAGACGGTGTCCTGATCGAGTGTAAGCACCCATTTTGCGCCAAGTTCTTCGGCTTTATCCATTATCTGGTTAAGTGCTTTTGCGATACCGCAGTTTTCGGCATTCCTCACATAAGTGATATTGTCAAACCCTGCTATCAGCCCTTTTATCTCATCAATATTCTTCGAGCCGTTATCAATGAGTATCACATCAGCCACCTGCGGGCTGATGGCGGAGATATTTTCTTCCAGCCTTTTTATATCGGGTTCATAAAGAACTATCCCTGCGGCATGCTCCATAAAAACGACCTTCCTTTAACTTTATAGATATATGTTTTCACTTGCCGTATTCGGCAAGGAACAGATCATAGAACTGTTCACGCTTTTTCACCAGCTTGTCCCTGCTGAACTCACGGGACTTCAGGAAGTTCCTTTTTGCCAGCTTTTTCAGGTCTGTACGCAGCACCCTTTTAACTGCTGCTGTGACCTCATCGGTGCTGCCCTTCCTGAAAAGGCACACCTTCGGTATAAGCTCGGGAATGCCTGCTATATTTGTACCTATAACGGGGCAGCCCCTGCTCATCGCTTCTATGACAGCTCTCGGCAGACCTTCCTGCTTGCTCGGCTGAACATATATATCCAGAGAATCATAGTATTCGGGCATCTGCTCTGCATTAAGGCTTCCGACGAACTTCACCCTGTCAGCCACGCCTTGTTCTTTTGCCAGGTCATGCAGGAACATGTCGTGCTTAGCGCCGTTGTAGCCGCCTGCAAGACGGTATTCCACATCATAGCCCGCAGCTGTCAGCTGCTTTATCGCCCTGATGACATACTCCTGCCCCTTATAGCGGGTATCCAGCGCAGCGGCAGTGCCCAGCACCAGCTTTTTGCCCGCATCGAAGCTTTCCAGCTTTTTCAGGCGTTTTTCCAGTGTTTTCTTCTGAGGTTCATCTATGACCACGTTTGAACAGCTGACTGTTTTGCCGTTAGTGGGGTAACGTCTCTGTAAAAATCTGCCTGTAACGTAATAAACGTACTTTGCATCTGCGATTATGCTGCGGGTCTTCCAGTACATATAAGGTGCCACAGCCTTGCCCAGCAAACCGTGATTCCAGTAGCTGTCCCACGAACAGCCAACGCTCTCGACTATATAGGGCTTGCCGTATTTTTTTATATACTTCACCGCCGCCTGCGCTATCGAGCTTTGCGTCCTGAGAACGAAGACGTCATTCTCCCTGACACATTTTTCTATTATCCTTTCAGCCTTAGGCTTGTTGACCAGTATGGTCCTGGGGCTTTTGAAATTAGGCACGCTTATGACCTTTATCTGCGGCGGCACAGGCGTGAATTTCTTGCCCTCAACAGGCTTTGTTCGCATCATGAAGGTTATGTTGTCCGCCAGATACGAATACCTTTCGTAAAGCTCATGATATGCATATTCGTAATAATTTCCGTCCTTATCGTAAAACAAAGGACCGTCATGGATAAAAACCAGATCCATAAGATATGCTCCTTCTTGCGGGTATTATTCTTTCAGTATCTTCTGCCAGTAACGAAGATTTCTTTCAAACGAGAAATCCTCCTCCCATTTTTTCATGGAAGCCCTGCTGAACTCCTCCCAGCTGTCATAGTCCCGTGAAAGCTTCATAACAGCGTCGACCCAGCCTGCGGCGGTCTCGGTATCGTCCACCAGATAACCTGTTTTTCCGTCAGCGACCACGCTGCTGTTAAAGCCCACATCAGATGCTATGGCGGGCAGTCCGACAGCCATATACTGCACCAGCTTGAAGCCGCCCTTGCCCATCGAACGCTTGATGTTCAGAAGGGGCATTATGCCGATGTGTGCTTTCAGCATCTCGGCGGGCGCTATGTCCCTTGCCCAGCGCACGTTCCTTATCTTTATATGCTTTGCATCATATCTCAGCGGAAGGTTGCACACAACGGTCAGCATCAGCTTTTTGCCTGTTTTGTCCATAAGCAGCTCAGCCGCCCTGTCAAGTTCGGGCATAACGTTCTCAAAGTGTTTCAGTCCCGATGAAGAACCGACCCATATAATATTTATGCAGTTTGAAAAACTGCTTTTACGCTTGCTGTTGATATTTTCCTTATCCTCGATGAACAGGTCGCCGTCAGTTGTGGGCAGCATCGCCGCCTTGTCCCTGCACTTGCTGTTCAGCATATTTTTAAGGTAATCGCCCGTAACTATTATCCTGTCGCTGTACTTCTGCAAAAGCCTTGCTTCCGCCTTAGTTATCTCGTTTATACCGAAGATATCGTCATCGAAATCCCAGATCACCTTTGAATGTTTCAGTATATGTTCATACATAAGGTCGATGGGGAACACACAGACCTTCGGCACAGCCGCCCTTGAGACCACTATAACATCGGGCTTTGAGATCATGTCGGCGGCAAAGTTGACGAAGTTCCTGAAAAATATCATCAGGTGGTACTGTATCTTGCAGATAAGTGTGGGCGAGTCGGAATACCTGCGGAACATCTTGTCTGTGACAGTGAACCTGTTGGTGATCTTTGCGTCCTTTATCTTTTCAGTATACTGTAAGATCCTGTAATAGCTCGCCGCATGGGTGAACCCTCTTGTATATACCGAGATCCTTTTCATTGTGAATTTATCCTCCGATAAGCGTATTTTTCGGGCTTTACCGACCCTCGCTCTGCTTTTTCCTCATGCGCCTTTTATAGATCTTCAATATCCCCGTTTTATACATGATGGGGCGTATCTGCCGTTTTATCCTGTTTTTCAGCTTGAATGTTGACGGGAAGTATTTCTTTTGAAGCCCATGCACCGACATCTTATCAAGGTCGGCAAACATCTCGTCCCTGCGTGGGCTTGCCACCGCCGAACTCACCATCATTCCGCCGTTTATGGCACTGTCGTTATCAAAGTCAAGTTCAGCCACATCAAGGCGCTTTCTTATCTCCTCAAAGGCAGCAGCTGCCTTTTCGTCATTCACAAGCACCTGAGAAACGCCTATGCCGTCGTCCATTTCGGGGGCGGCGCCGCTGACATACCAATAGTCACCCGCTGTGAAGCTGCTGCGCCTGTGTTTGCCTTTCACCTTGCAGTTATGACATGAGGGTCTTGATATCATTTCCTTGCTGTAAAATTGCAGCATGGGGTCAACATCATAAGGTTCGTCATATTCGCTGCCGTCGCTGTATATGACCCTCATGGTGGTGCTGCCGTAGCCGTAGGTCTTTTCACGGAACCTGACTTCCTTTATATCCTTGCCGCTGCGCTTTTTATGCCAGTTCAGATATTTTCGCCAGAATTTGGGAGATGGCACACCTTTGCAGATAATGTCCATCGTCAGCAGCCTGTCATAGTCCCTGCCCAGATAATTAAGCAGACCTTCGACCTGACATGGGGTGCCCGAAAACAGCACCATTCTGCCGTTATCAAGGAATTCCTTCACCTTGCGGTAGCTGAGACCCACCTCGCTCTGAACATACTTTGAGCGGTTGAATCTTCTGATATCGCCTGTGTTCTCGATGAAGCTGTGTCTGACACAGAAATTCTCATCAAAGCCCACCCCGAAAACGCAGCCGCCCTGCTTTATCACGTATTCGGCGGCAGCCACGAAAAATCCGCCCGAAGTGGAACTTGCACGCATGCCCTTGCTGCGATGCCTTACCAGGTAAGCTTTCGGCTTGTTATCCACCTGCCTGCCTTTCAGCACAGGACAGACCTTCTCGCATTTTTTGCAGTTTATGCACGCCGTCTCATCGACAGACGGGTAGAGAAAGCCCTCGCTGTCGGGCTTCATGGTTATGCAGCTGACAGGACAGCTGTTCATGCACGCTGCGCAGCCGCAGCAGTCTTTATCCACACGGTTTAAAATATTCATATTATCATCCGTTATAATGTTCGTTATTTTTTAAGCGAATCCGAAAGATACTTCCAGGAAAACTCCCTCAGCCTGTCGATATTTTCAGTGACCTTGTCATAGTCGATCTCATCGGTCACGAACCTGTCCTCCCACACATCATTCACCACACGGTCCTTCATGCCTGCGATGGAAAGCAGCGATTCAAGGCGTGAGAATGTATTTTTGCCGCTGTCGGCGCTGTGCCGTCTGAACACCAGCACCTTTTTGCGGTATATGATGGAGAACACCGTGCCGTGATAGGAGTCGGTGCAGACATACGCAGCATTCTTTATGGCGCTGACGAAATGTGACGGGTCGGGGTTATCCACGAACCTTGCGCCAAGTTGATCGTCATACTCGCATATCTCCCCGAAATAGGGCATCATCACGATCGGCAGCCCTGTTTTCTCAGCCAGTTTCAGCACGCAGTCACGGGGCTCCCTGCGGTTCCCCAGAAAATAGCAGAAGATATATCCGCCCTCTGCCACAGGTTCTTCTGGCAGGATATCGTCCCATTCCTCTGCCCTGAAAAGCAGCGTGGGGTCACATACCACAGGCACCTTTCTGCCCGTCAGCTGCCTGACTATCTTCTGTCCCCTTATCTCACGGACAGAGATGTGGTCGAACTTCGTCAGGAAGCGCTTATAGCTGCCTTCCAGCAGCAGCGGCACCTGTGAAACGCCGAAACTCGGCGCATAGGCGACACGCTTGGTGTTTCTGCTGAGCCAGTTGAGGGTATAAAAATCCGAGCCGCTGTTTATGGGATTCCAGACCTGATCGCTGCCAAGCACAGCCATGCTGTACTTTCTGCCCGCACGTCTGAGTTCGTCATAGCCCACATATTTTGGCGATGCGACCATGTACCTGTCCACAAAATCATCGAACGCCTTGTTGCGCCTGCTGATGAATCCGCTGTTTTTCCGCTGAAAGACCTTCCTTTTCAGCACAGACCAGCGTTCCTCCATTATAGAAGGTATGAGCAGCTGGATAAGATACTTATACGCCGTTTTTTTCGTCTTTTCGTACTTGATATACTCGTTGTCGTACCCGAGTTTTGTTACCGCTTTCTGTGTTGCATAAGACTGCAACACACTGCCGAAATTCCTTATGTTCGGACAAACTACCACAGCGACTTTTTTCATAGCGGCACCCCATTTTCCGTTTTCATATATTTATATCTCTGGCTGTATCAGCCCATTATCACGTACTGTTCAGACACCGCTGCCAGCCCTGTCAGTCAACCAACGGCGGCTGTTTTACGACAGTAAAGCAACAGTGTATCATTTTAAGTTATACCAGACAACGCAGCACATGTCAAGCGGATAAATAAAACATTTTGTGAATTTTGTTAATGCTCAACACAAAATACAGAACACCTTCCGCAACAGCCCCGAAAAAGCCCGATATACATAAAAAACGGTGCAAGATCACAACGGACTTGCACCGTATCTGATTCTGATCAGGTATTGCCGATCTTCAGCACAAAGAAAATAGTCTTTATGATTATTTTAATATCGACTATGATAGAACGCTCCTCTATGTACTTTCTGTCGAGCGCTATCTGTTCTTCTTGTGTAAGCGAATTCTTACCGCCGACCTGCCAGTAGCAGGACAGTCCCGGATTTACCAGGAGCCTGTCATCAGGAAGTCTTTCCTGCTCTCTGGGGATAAAAGGTCTGGGTCCTATTATCGACATCTCGCCTTTCAGGATATTTACGAGCTGCGGGAGCTCATCGATCGAGGTCTTTCTTATCACACGGCCTATCCTTGTGATACGGGGATCGTCCTTGATCTTGAAGGTAGCACCCTTGCATTCATCTTTCGCCAGGAGCTCCTCACGCTTTTTATCGGCTTTCTTGTACATCGAGCGGAACTTGTAGATCTTGAAGATCTTGCCGTCCTTGCCCACTCTTTCCTGTGTGTACACAGGGTTGCCGAAATCATCTATCATTATAAGTATCGGCACAGCCAGCATCAGCGGCGAAAGCACCAGAAGTGCCAGTGACGAACATACTATGTCGAACACTCTCTTCACCATATCATAAATAGGCTTGCTGTGATAACCGCTGTATGATGAAACGGTTATACTGTTTTCACGTATCGTCTTTTCACTGAACGAGGTAATACCTATATTACCTGTCAGCACATTTGCCTCAACCTGCGCATTCAAATTAGTCATTGCTATTCCTCAACTTCCCCACACCGAATATTCCGTTTGCATTATGACTTTCATGCCGAATCACCCATCAGCGAACGTGTCATATCCCCCGTTCGTCCGATGCTTTGCTTTTTCAGTCCTGCCCGCCGACACACCTTTTTTATATAAAGGTCCGCTCGTGACATTACCGCCGCAGCTATATTTCCCAATTTGTTGCCTGTTTATGAAAACGTTTTCTAAACTTTACGAAAACGTTTTCTAAAAATGACGTCACTGACCCCTTTCCCGAAAGGTCAGTCTGCTAATTTTTGTTAAATATTCTACTTCTGAAAATATTATACCACATCATGCCAATAAAGTCAACCATTTTCTGCGGTTTCATCACTATAAATAATAAGTAAAGGTGAGTTATGATTATAATAACTAAATTAAATATTTCTTTAAAGGCTCGTATATATTTCGTACACATATTTAACAGTATCATAATTTCAAATGCACAAAAAAACGGCTAAAATTCGCTGTTTTTCACATATTTTCACACTCAAGTTCTACACCTGTCAAAATGCTTGAATATCATCATTAACTTAATTTGCTGACAGCTCATCGGTTTATTTACTTTTTATGAATTAAGCACAGTTAACTGTCACAATGCAACATCATTTACTTGACAACATTCATTAAATGTAGTAAAATATTAATATATAATATGTACATTCTGCCACTGCATTTTGCAATGCATCAGGCACGAGATGTTTGCACCATGTTCTGATGTCCCTGTGCGCTGACTGTCACATCGGGCTTTCGGTGTAACACCGATCTTGTGGCACAGCTTTTTGTCCGACATGGCTGCAAATTACGGGGGGGATCAATAATGAACATTATCTTGTTATCGGGCGGCAGCGGAAAAAGGCTTTGGCCGCTCTCCAACGATATTCAGAGCAAGCAGTTCCTTCGACTGTTCAAAGATGAAAGCGGCAATTACGAATCCATGCTTCAGAGGGTGTACAGGCAGATAACCTCTGTGGGCGAGGCAAAGATAACCATTGCCACATCAAAATCACAGGTCAGTGCGATAAAAAATCAGCTGGGCAGCAAGGTCTCTGTCTGCATAGAACCTTGCAGGCGTGATACCTTCCCTGCGATAGCCCTTGCATCTGCATATCTGCATGATGAAATGGGCGTTGGCGAAGATGAAAGCATAATAGTCTGCCCTGTTGACCCTTATGTTGAGACAAGCTATTATGAGTGCGTGAAGTCTCTTGAAAAACTGGTACAGCAGACTGACACAGCACTTACGCTTATGGGCATTGAACCCACCTATCCCTCAGACAAGTACGGCTACATTATCCCGAAGGACATGAAGACGATAAGCAAGGTAAGCTGCTTCAAGGAAAAGCCCGACAAGGAGACTGCTGCTGAGTACCTTAAACAAGGCGCTTTGTGGAATGCGGGCGTTTTCGCATTCAGGCTCGGATACCTGCTCGGCAAGATAAAAGACATAACAGGCATGACAAGCTATGATGAGTTGTTTACAAACTATGAAACGCTCAACAAGATATCTTTCGACTATGCTGTGGTGGAAAAGGAACCTTCCATACAGGTGGTGCGCTATTCGGGCGAATGGAAAGATGTGGGAACATGGAACATGATGACTGAGGTCATGGCAGATACAGCTAAGGGCGATGTCACCCTTGATGACACCTGCGAGAACACACAGGTCGTGAATGAACTGGGCATACCCATGCTTTGCATGGGCTGCCGCAACATGGTGATAGCCGCAAGCGGCGACGGCATACTTGTATCCGACAAAGAACGCAGCGGATATATGAAACCCTATGTGGAAAAGATAGCGGGTGCGGCACACTTTGCCGAAAAGTCGTGGGGCACCTACACAGTCATCGACACCGAACCCGAAGCCATGACTGTCAAGATAAAGCTGTTTGCAGGCAACTGCATGAATTATCACAGCCATCAGCACCGTGATGAGGTTTGGACCATACTTTCGGGCGAGGGCAGATTCATTCTTGACGGCAAAGAGATATCCGTAAAGCAGGGCGACAGTATCTCCGCTAAGGCGGGCACAAAGCACATGATAATCGCCGATACCGATATGAACATCATCGAGTTGCAGATAGGCGAGGATATAAGCTACAAGGACAAGACCGTTTACGACCACGAATTCAGTAAGGCTAAGAAAAAATGAGTAAGACGAAAGAGAATAATTACCAATGGATATCCACCCTGAGAGGGTTCGCTGCACTGCTGGTATTCACGGCACATCTGCCGATACCGTTCCCGCACCTGCTGAGTTTTGCCATTGGCAGAACAGGCGTGGTGCTGTTCTTCCTGATAACGGGATACTTAGCTGTGCAGTCAAGAAAAAAACGCACGAGGAAGCAGTATGTTTTCAACCGTTTTGTGAGAATGTACCCTGTTTTCTGGCTGATACTCATCGCCACTTACATCGTTAAGATAGTGGCATGGCATGCTGACTTTGTAAAGCACCTTAAAGACCTGGTGCTGAACATGACGCTGTTCAATGAATTTCTGGGGTCTGACTGCATAATAGGCACAAGCTGGATGATGCCCATACAGGTATGCTTCTTCCTGCTGATAACCGTACTTGCCGCAGATTTCTTTGACAGCAGCGACAAGGCAAAGTCAGGCAGGGCTGACCTGCTGTTCATCGCATGCAGCTGCTTTACGCTGGGCATATCCGTGCTGAGATATGCAACAGGCAAGCCTTTCCCCACCGCCTTTGGTCTGCTGATACTTTCGGGACTTATCGGCATAAAGTACCATGACTGCGGAGGACTCGGGGGCATTGCAAAACAGCTTGCTTTATTTGCTGCAACATTCATACCAAGCGTGATACTTTCATACAGGGACGAGGCTGTGGGCTATTTCGCAGCTTATGCCGCAGGCACGGCGCTGTTCATTCTGGCGCACAAGCTGAATGTTTCGGTGAAAGCCATGAACATGCTGGGCGATGTGGGATTCTCGTTTTTCCTGGCGGCAGATATCCCGCACATCATACTTGAAAAGTTCATCGACCCCACAGATTCGGCGGTAAAGCTGGTGGTGTTCACCGTTATAAAGCTGGCTGCAAGCCTGGTGCTTGCATATCTGCTGACAAAGTTCATCGAAACACCCATGCTGAAAAAAGCGAAGGCTGTGGAAAGCAAACTTGATCGATGATATTTTATAATTGATAAGACTGAGGCGATCATTAATGAAAAAGATATTACACATATCAAAGTATTACTATCCCTTCATAGGCGGCGTTGAGGAAGTTGCCGCAGACATAACCGCCGCATTGCGTGAAGGCGACTATGAACAGAAGATAATCTGCTTCAATGAGGATTCCACCACTGACGGCGTAACCACCCACAGGGGCGAAACGGTGCACGACGAGATAAACGGTGTGGAGGTCATCAGGTGCGGCACACTTGTGAAAATGGCATCGCAGGCGCTTTCGCTGACATATTACAGCGAGCTGAAAAAAGTAATGCAGAGCTACCGCCCCGATATAGTGGTATTCCACTATCCCAACCCGTTCGTATCGCAGTTTTTGCTGCTTTTCAAAGAGATGGATTTCAAGCTGGTGGTCTACTGGCACCTTGATATCACCAAGCAGAAGGTGCTGTCGAAGTTTTTCTACCACCAGAATATCGAACTTCTGAAAAGGGCAGACAAGATAGTCGCCACAAGCCCGAACTACATCAAGGGCAGCCCGTTTTTAAGGCGTTTCAGGGACAAATGCATAGTTATACCCAACTGCATAAACAACGAAAGGCTCACAGTCACCCCCGAGATAGAACAGCTTGCCGCAAAGATACGCCGCAAGTACAAGGACAAGATAATTTGCTTTGGTCTGGGCAGACACATACCCTACAAAGGCTTTATCAAGCTGGTGGAAGCCAGCAGATATCTCGATGACAGATTTGCCATACTCATCGGCGGCAAGGGCGAACTTACAGGCATGCTGATGAAAGAAGCATCAGGCGACAGCAAGGTGCATTTTCTCGGAAAGATCAGCGATGAACAGCTTATCGCCTGCCTGATGGCAGCTGACATTTTCTGCTTCCCGTCGGTCACCAAGAATGAAGCCTTCGGGATCGCACTGGCAGAGGGCATGTATTTCGGCAAGCCAGCAGTCACCTTTACCATTGAAGGCAGCGGCGTGAACTACGTGAACATCAAGGACGTAACAGGACTTGAATGCCCCAACTCGGACAGTGCGGCTTATGCAAAGGCACTGAAAAAGCTTGCAGACGACCCCGAACTCAGGCAAAAGCTTGGCAGTGCGGGCAGGCAGCGTGTGCTTGACAACTTCACCTTTGATACATTCTGCGACAATATCCGTGACATGATCGAAAAGCTGTAATAAACAAAAGGCATCTCCCGCAGGAGGTGCCTTTTTTATGCCTTAGTCATTCCGCAGCATAGTCATATCATAACAAAAAGACCGACAGTTCCGTTTGAAACCGTCGGTCTGAATTGTTTTAAAGTAAACTCAGAAAGTCAAATTACTTGATAGTGATAGTAACTGCTCTGGAGTTCAGGTTGGAAGTATCCCAC
>CAMNMO010000030.1 GCA_946544695.1 uncultured Ruminococcus sp.
GAACCTGCCTGTCAACGAAAAGGTGACGGTGCTGACAGACGAGTTCGATGATGATGAACTGAAATGCCGTGCGGCGCTGATAGTCACCGATGACGGCACTGAAAAGGCAGCAGGCATAATGCGCAAGCCGCTGATATACTTCGGCGGTGAGGGGGGATACGAGTTCGGTGAACGTGCTGACGATGCCGAAAAGCTTGCAGAACTTCTGTGCGGCTATCTGGAGAACGGTGTGAGCATCAAGAAGGAACTGTCCCAAAAAGCGGACGAATATTTCGGCGCTGCCGAACTGGGCTGCCAAAGGGAGATATATAACAGCATAATAACCTGGCTTTACGAAAACGGAGAGATAGACGGCTATGAGGATTTTGAGGTGGCAGACGGATATGACGATGAAGAATAGGCTTATCTGCGGCGTGCTGGCGGCAGCGCTGATGCTTGGAGGCTGCGGCAGCACAGACAGCACAGCTGATACCGCCGAAAGCACGGCGGCACAAATAAGCGCATCACAGCTGCTTGACGGTATAGATGATACCCTGCTGGACGGCAAAATAAGCATGGGCGATGAAAAATTTGATGGCAACACCGATAAGTTCTATGGCGTGGAACTGTCCCAAATAGAGGACGGCTGCATACTGTACAACACTGACGGTGGCAATGCTGATGAGATATCAGCGGTGAGATTCGCTGACGGTGTGGACGGTGAGGACATCATGAAAGCTCGCCTTGATGACCGCAAAGCGACTTTCCGTGACTACAAGCCTGATGAACTGGAAAAGCTTGAAAAAGCAAAGGTGTTCAGCGTCGGCGGGTTCGATATACTCATCATTTCCGACCGTGCAGGCGAATTTGAAGGCATGCTGAGGGAAAAGCTTGCCTGATGCGCCCATTCGGGTGAGATAAATTTAGCGGATTTGTCAATTGAAATATCTGCACAATATGTTATAATGTTCTTGGTGCAGATGAGACGGTCTGCTGTTCAGAATGGTATGGAGGGATCTTTATGTCAATGATACTTGTAACAGGCGGCGCAGGCTTTATAGGCAGCCACACTGTTGTTGAACTGCTCAATGCAGGATATGAAGTCGTTGTTATGGACAACTTCTCAAATTCAAAGCCAGAGGCACTTAACAGGATAAGGAAGATAACAGGCAAGGAGTTCGGCTTTTATGAGGCTGACATGCTTGACCTTGCTTCGATGGAGAAGATATTTGAGGAGAACAAGATAGATGCTGTGATACATTTCGCAGGTCTGAAGGCTGTGGGCGAAAGTGTTGAAAAGCCCGTGGAGTATTACCACAACAACATCACAGGCACGCTGCTGCTGATACAGGCTATGCGCAATGCAGGCGTCAAGAAGATGGTGTTCTCGTCCTCTGCGACTGTTTACGGTCCTGTCAACAAGGCACCCTACACCGAGGATATGCCCACCTCTGCTACAAACCCCTACGGCTACACTAAGGTCATGATAGAACAGATACTGCGTGATGTATGCGTATCCGATCCCGAATGGTCAGTATCGCTGCTGAGGTACTTCAACCCCATAGGCGCACATGAAAGCGGACTTATCGGTGAGGACCCCAACGGTATCCCCAACAACCTGCTGCCCTACATCTGTCAGGTGGCTGTGGGCAAGCTGGAAAGACTTGGTGTGTTCGGTGATGACTATGATACCCCCGACGGCACAGGCGTGCGTGACTATATCCACGTTGTCGATCTGGCAAAGGGTCATCTGTGTGCGCTGAAATACGTGCTGGAGAACAAGGGCTGCGATGCTGTCAACCTGGGTACAGGCAAGGGTTCATCGGTATACGATGTGCTGCACAGCTTCGAGAAGGCATGCGGCAGGAAACTGCCTTACAAGGTCATGCCCAGACGTGCGGGCGATATCGCCACCTGCTATGCGAACCCCGATAAGGCTAAGAAGGTATTCGGCTGGGAAGCAAAGCTGACGCTGGACGAGATGACTGCAAGCAGCTGGAATTTCATCAAGAACAACCCTAACGGTCTTTAATAATATCATATAGTTATCCCGCTGACACCCCATAATAAACGAAACTATAACGGAACTTGAAATAGTTGGCGTTTATCTTTCATTAATATAAGCTTTTTGATGATGTGCCAAAGGGATACTCATAAAAAACAACAGAGTGCGCTCGTATCATGCGGGCGCACTTTTTTCATCACAAAAACAGCCCCGAAGCATTTACTGCCTCGGGGCTGAATGATATTTTTAGCTGTCAGGTGAGGTCATCAGAAATCCTTGATGCCCTTTACCTTTGCTGCCATTTTTGAGATATCGGTAACATTTACTGCACCGTCCTCAGTTACGTCAGCGACCTTTGCAGGGTAGTCCTCAAGTTCCTTGATGCCCTTGATGTGTGCCGCAGTCTTGGAAAGGTCGGTAACATCTATCTTGCCGTCGCCGTTGACATCGCCCATCTGATAGAGGTAGATATCAAAACTCTTGTCCTCATCATCGGTGGCAAACTCTATGGTCCTGGGCACATAGCCTTCGCTTGTAAGGTTGATGGTGAGTGCAGCAGGTTCATCGGTTATAAAAGTGAGGTCCATGAACTGGGGTGCTAACCTTGATGAGAACAGGAATTCTCCGTCAGCCAGCACTTCCATATCCATCTTGTACATATCTTTTATCCTGATAGTCATAGCGTTTGTGAATATGGTATCACTTTCTGTGGATACACGGTAGCGGATCTGAGTGTCGTTAGTCTCAAACTCGGCAGTCTCAGTTTCGTCTAAGTCTCTCCATTCGCCGCTGTAAAAATCGCATATCTCCCAACCCTGTTCGGTGATCTCGCCGTCGTAGATGATCTCGGGAGTGAAGTCAGGCATTATCTGTTCACCGACAGCCCTTGTGCATGTAGAAGGTATGGCAGCTACTGTGGGCTTGTCCTGATAGTAGGTTATCATATTGTAGCCACGGTCTGTTACAGTTATGCTGTAATCAGTCAGATCAGTGATATCATAGGAGAATGTGAAACTGTTGTTTTCGTCCTGCTCGCAGGGGATAACATCTAAGAAATCGTAACTGTTTGCATATTCATCGCCGCAATCCTTGCCTGAGACATACTCGTCCAGTTTTATGGAAGCAGTATGTTTGCTGTATTTGCCGAAACCGCCGTCTTCATCGGGTTCACCTTCGTCTTCGTCTTCCATTGCTCCATGCACAGGGTCAAGGTTATGCAGCACATCATTTATGGCTGTCAGCGGAACACCGCCATTGTTTTCCGAGCCTTTCAGTCCGCCGAAACCGTTGCCTATGATGTAAACACCTTCAAGTCTTTCATCACTTGCAGTGATGGTCAGTATCTTTCTGCCGTCCTCTTCGGTTATCCTGACATCATCAAGCTTGGGTGCGGTGGTGTCAACATTAAAGCTGAATTCTATTGACTGAGGTCTTTCATCAGCACCGTCAGCATAGATGCGGGCTGTGATGACAGCTTTATATGTGCCTTCATCGAAAATAGAATTGTTCATCGCAAAGACGGATGATGTCCATGCTGACAAAGCATCCATAGGCATCGTGGAATTGGGTTCAAGCAGATTGCCTTCTTCGTCATAGATCTTCATTTCGTAGATGTATGCATCACGGTAAGGTGTGACCATATAGCTGAAATCGTCAAAAAGAAAATCGTAGTTCGGTGATATCACATATTCATGATGAGTTGCGTCATAATACGTCTGCCCGTACTTTTCAAAATCATCATCTTCAGTGAGTGCCAGCTCATTTCTTACAAGCTCTGCGATAGATGCAGAAGTGGGTATATTGTAGCCTGCGATGAATGATGATAAATAATTACTCATCGAAAAATGATCTTGTGCATTTGCAGTCAAGTCGTCCTGACCGAAGATAGGCACGCCGAGCCAGTCGCCGTGGAAACCAATTATCGGTACGGAGATATCACAGCAGTTTTCCGAACCCTTCAGAGAAAGGAAACCTTCGATGAACCAGCCGTATTTGAAGGTCTCTTCGATCTCACGGCACTGTTTTGCATCAAGGTCAACAGTAACGGTAACAGTCTTTTCGGACTGTGCGGGTATGGTCAGCAGATCATCTGAGAATGAGTGTTCTTCATTCAGTGAAGCAGGGATATTGCCGGGCACATTTCTTCCGAAGTAATCGTCATATATGGCACTGTTGGTGGTCAGCGCAAGTTCTGACTTGTCGAATGTAACATCATTTTCGCTGAGGTTTTCCAGCGTGATATCGAACGAGAACTTGTCGCCTATATTATCGCCCAGTTCAACAGCAGCCTTGCCGTCTGTGCCAAGCATAAGTACATTGTCGTTGCATACAGCAGCCATATTCACAAGGCCTGCGCCCTGTCTTCTGGGACTCTGTAAAATGCCTTTGTCAGCTTCGAGCGGAACAGCAGAATCCATCAGCACGTTCTTTATCAGGCGTGTTCTTGCTTCGCCTCTTCTGTTCAGCGAATTTGCTGTCAGGTACTGGTTTGTCAGTGCGGCACAGCCTGCAATAAAAGGCGAAGCCATCGAGGTACCGCTCATTTCTTCAAAACCGTTGTAAGAAGCGGAGAACATCTGCATGCCTATACCTGTTATCTCGGGCTTGAGTTCGAGAGTCTGGGGGATACCTATCGAGGAGAACGGTGCAGTACCTGCACTGTTGGCGGGTTCATACACCAAGTCGCTGAAATCCAGTGTTTTCTCCTTTGCGTTGAGGAGGATCTCAGCGTCCTCTGCACTTATGCCCAGCAGGTAAATGGACTCATAATAGTCTACGAACATCATTTCGGGTTCAGTGTCGCTGTATAATATGGCACCCTCTGCCCCTGCATCGATTATATCGGAGATGATGCTGTCAGGATTATCCTCGGGGCTGATGTAATACATTGCCAGCTTGCCTTTAACACCGAGTTTTCTCATTTCATCTGCCGAAAGACCTGTGCAGTCAACATAATCTATCTTATCGCTGATAGATTTGGCAGAAAACTCAATATACTTTATTTTGCTGTCACCGCATTTTACAAAGCAATCCAAATAATTGCTTGAATAGCCCGCAGCGATGGAGAAAGCGCCCTTTGTCGATGAGGGTGCGCCGACCAAGCATGCATCTACGTTCTCTGGAGGAACAAACATCTCGCCATCATTGCCTACTGCTGCACACACGAGAACACCTGCATTGTCGGTATATTCTATGACCTCACGGTACATCTCGGTGTTTTCGGGTGCCTGACCTGATGAACCGAAGCTGAGGTTTATGACATCAGCGCCCAGCTTGACAGAATCTTCGATAGCAGCCATAGCTGCGGCATCATCGATGGCGGGACCCATCATATCGTCTACCATCGAATAATCGGCGCAGCTGAAGAACAGCAGCTGTGCATCAGGTGCCACACCCTGAAGTTTAGCATCATTTTCGTATTCTGTGTCGCCCGTTACACGGTTGCCCGCTGCGATACCCGAAACGTGCGTACCGTGATAGAAGGTGCTGTCATCATTTTCTACGGTATAGATGTCGGGTGCTGAATCGGAGTAAGCCGCTGCAAAAGGCACCTTGTTGCTTCGGTAAGCCTTGTCAGGGTCGATATCACGGTTAAGCCCCAGTTCTTTGGCTACGTGTTCAACATCTTTCTTTGTGATCTTCACCTTGACATCGTCAGACATGGGTGCGAACATCTCGTGGGCAGTATTAAGTTCGGTGTCGATAACTGCGATCACCTGTCCTTCACCTGTGTAGCCCGAGTCGTTTTCCTGTATCTGATAGATATTTGCTGCTTCACATGCATTGTTCATCGTAGGCACCATCTTCTTCTCGGAGATGATGACATTCTCTACATCTCTGAATGCCTCCACATCGTCAGCCAGTCCTGCGGGGATAGTGCAGGCAAAGCCGTTGAAAACCGAGTCGTAGGTGAAGTCAAGTTCAGCATCGGGACATATCCTGAGGATATCGTCGAATACGCTGATCCGCTTGTTCTTCATCTGTTCTGCAAGACAGCGTGCGTCCGAACTTTCGAGATAATCAACGCCCTGTGCGTTGTCAGTGTGTGAAAGCAGCGGTTCGCCGTAAAGCTGTACGATGACACGAATGAATTCGTCATCTTCGCAGCTGTTCAGCAGCTGTTCGTTTTGTATGGCGGCACTTGCAGGTGCAGCAGTGTAAATACTCATCGCTGCGGCTGAAAGCAGTGCTGCCAGTCGTTTGGGTCGTGTTTGTTTTTTCATGTTTGCTCCTTCCTCTCTTTTGCCATTATATTTAGGCAACAAATTATACACAAATATTATACAACAAACCTTATATTATGTCAATGGTGAAAAATGGCTCTGTCAATAAACCGCAATAATCGGTAAGTGAAGCGATCACAGACGATACTGCGCATACATCGGCGAGCTTATGCATATATACTAAACGGCATCTGTTTTAGGAGGAGGCAACGGTATGAAAAAGCAGGGTTTTCTGAAGGGAAGCGCCATATTAGTGGGCATGGTGGTGATAACAAAGGGGCTGGGGCTGGTCTACAAAGTGCCGCTGGCGAACATACTGGGCGGAACCGGAATGGGGTATTTCTCAGCGGCATTTTCTATGTTTACACCAATATTTGCGTTGGCAGTATCAGGCATACCCTCTGCGATGGCACGGCTGGCTGCGGAAAATGCAGCGCTTGGAAGGTATGCTGACCTGAGACGTCAGCGGCGTGTGGCGATGGCGGTGTATTCGCTGACAGGTCTGGCAGCCTGCGGCTGTGTCATGCTGCCTGTACTGCTTGGCGCAGCGGGCACTGAGGTGAGATGGTCGCTGATATGCCTTGCGCCCTCGGTGGTGTTTTGCAGCATCATGAATGTTGAGCGTGGCTATCACGAAGGTCTTGGCAACATGCTGCCCACAGCATTATCCGAGATAGCCGAGACGGTATTCAAGCTGATACTGGGGCTTGGGCTGGCACTGTATGTGCAGCGGTATGCGGCGGACAGCTTTGCTGCATGCGGCAAGGTGTTCGGTGCGGCATGCAGGGATATATCACAGGCGCAGCAGGCAGCGCTGCCATTTGTGGCGGCAGGTGCGGTGCTGGGTTCAACGCTGGCATCGGGGATAGCCTGTGCGGGGCTGCTGACAGTCATGCGGATAAAGGGCGATGGTGTCACAAAGACCATGCTTGCAGCCGACCCTGTTACGGAAAGCAGGCGCAGGCACGCAAGGACGCTGCTGGGGCTGTCGGGGTCGATAGCGATGGCGGCTGTGGTAACAACACTTACAGGCATGCTGGACATGCTGACAGTCAGCCCATGCCTGCGTGCAGCTATGGAAAGGGCACCGCAGGATTTTACACAGTATGACAGCATAGCCAAAAATGAACTGCCGAATTTTCTCTATGGTTCCTATGAGGGTCTGGCTGTGATGCTTTACGGGCTTGTGCCCACACTGACAGCCATGCTTGGCAAAAGTGCGCTTGCACCGCTGACAGACAGCATAGCACGTGGTGATAAAAATGCGGCAGGCGGATATCTGCGAAGGCTGCTGATGCTGTCGGCGGGGGCAGCCATACCCTGCGGGCTGGGCATAACTGTTCTTTCGGGGGAGATACTTTCGGCACTGTTCGGCACAAGGCAGCTGGAATGCCTTGCGGCGCAGGCACCGCTGGCGATACTGGGGCTGTCGGTGATATTCTTCGGCATGGCGCTGCCTTGTTTTACTGTGATACAGGCACTTGGCAGACCATCAAAGGTCACGGTGATGATGCTGATAAGCGGCGTCATAAAGCTGTTGCTGAACCTTGCGCTGATACCTTTCTGGGGACTGAACGGTGCGGCAGCGGCAGAACTTATCAGCTGTGTTTACGTATGTGCTGCATCTCTCAGGGAGACAGTAAGGCTTTCGGGGTGCAGGGTCAGTCTTACAAAGACCTACATAAAGCCCGCCTACGCAGGCATGATGTGTGCGGCGGCAGCCAGGATAAGCTGTGACATAATGGAAAAGCTTGGTGCGCAGGACAGACTTTCGGCTGTCGGGGCAGTTGCCTGCGGCGGCGGCATGTATATGCTTACGATGTACCTTCTCAGCGAAGATATGGGTGGTCTGCTTCGTGGCATTTTCCCGGGAAAAGCGCAGTGCTGAAATAAAAAAAGACACTCTGCCGTCCTGCGGCAGAAGTGTCTTTATGATATCATGTTCTGTGGCGGTGCTTGTTGAGTTTTTCCACCACTGTATCCTTGAACAGAAAACCCAGTATGCCAAGCACTATGGCGGCACAAACTATGCCGATCGCAGTTTTGAAATTTCCGCCGATGGCATTGCTTCCAAGCACCGTAGACATAAGTATGGCAGGCAGTCTGCAAGGCATGACATAAAGGAAGAAGTCACGCCGTCTGACCTTTGTCAGCGGTACGATATACGAGATAACGTCCTTTGGTATCCCGGGTATCAGGTAGAGTACCACCAGCACCCTGATAAGCTTGTGTTCGTCCTGCAAAAACTTGTATTTTTTCAGGTGCTTCTCATCGACGAAGGCTTCCACCAGAGGTCTGCCAAAGCGGTTGACCATCAGGAAGATGATAAAGGTACCCAGCAGCGTGCCCGCAAAACTCAGCAGACAGCCTATGAACCAACCGAACAGCACACCGCCTATTATCTGTACGGGCGGTATCACTGCGATTATCACCTGCACTGCCTGTATCAGTATGAATATCAGCATTGCTTCGACGCCTGTGTATCGGCTTTCAAGGGTCTCTTTCAGCTTTTCCATGCCCGCTTCGGTGCGAAGTTCCTTTACCAGCGGTATCGAAGCTATCGTAAGCACCGTCAGCAGTGCGATCATTGCGATGACTGTTATTATCTGTACACGCCGCTTGTTGCGTTTGCGTCGTGCATCACGGGCAGTGTCGTTTTCAGCTGTTTCTTTGCTAAGATGTTTATTGCTATCATTCATGTCTTTCACCGTATGCCGTTCTATTTGCGGCGCAGTATCTTCTTTCTGAACCAGTTTATGTAAACTTCTACCATCAGTGACAGGAACTTATCGTATACAAGAAAGCAGACCTCAGCTTCCAGCCACAGCAGGGGAAGTGCGAATTTACCGAGAAATTCTGTGCCTTCAAGCATGTCCACCGAAGTGAACAGGTATTTGAAAAGCTGATAGTATATGATTATCGCCGCATTGAAAACAGCCAGTTTCACCGCCCACACGAACAGCTTGTTTTTCTGCTTTGAAAGCCAGAACTGCAATATGGGGTAGTAGCCCATGAAAAGTATGAACAGCAGTGAAGCCTCGATATTCGGGGTTATGAATATGCACAGCAGGCTTACGGCGCAGTAGGTCGCTATCGCCCAGCGGCTGTCCGTCTCTACGATCATCACCACCATCAGCACGCCTGCAAACACGGGTATGGCATAGCTTAGTCCCGGCAGGAAGGAACTGCAGAACATCAGCAGCAGGCAGACCGCCGAACATATACCGCCCAGCGCCACACGGAATGCGGTGGTGCCATAGGATTTTTTATCGGATCTATCGGCGTTTGGCAAATGCACACTCTCCTCTGCATAATATTGACATATCCTGCGGTATTATTCTCCACAGCTTTTTAGTCATACAAATGATAACATATTATTGTGTATTTTCTGTGATATACTTTAAAAGGGCGTAAAAAAGCGGGCAGAACATCATGTTCTGTCCGCTTCTGATATACGTGGATCATGCCTCAACGTCTTCATCGACAGCCTGTGAACTTTCGGTGTTGTCGGTGAGGGTGATGACATTGTCGCCGTCGTCCTCGCTGCTGTCATCATCGCCATCTTCCTCGCTGTCCTCGTCGTCGGAAACAGGTGTGCCGACAGCGCCTGGCAGGTAGTTTTCAAATACCATTATAGCATCTTCGGTGGCTATCAGGTCTCCGTCAGACTTCATGGTAACGCAGATGTAATCCTTGCCGTTATACTCAACAACTGTTGACAGTGTGAACATAGCTTCATCGGTGAAGCCTGTCTTGCCGCCCAGCAGCTTTGCATCTTCCTCGCCGTCCTGGTCAGCATCTATGAAGTAACCGCCGAAACGACTGTGGAATATGCTGTTCAGTTCGATGCCGTCCTCAAACTCCTTAGTGGGCTTGGTGGTCCAGCTTTCAGCGCACAGTACCTTGCGGCAGGTCTCATTGTCCATGCAAGCCTTGGTTATTACTGCTATGTCCTGTGCGGTGGTATAGTGCTGCTTGTCATGCAGACCGCTGGCATTTACGAAGTTTGTATCGGTAAGACCCAGTTCAGCTACCTTGTCGTTCATCATCTTGACGAAATCCTTCTCGCTGCCTGCGATTGCATTTGCAAGTCCCAGTGTGCCGTCAGCGCCGCTGGGAAGAACAGCTGCATACAGCAGATCTTCCATTGTGACTTCATCGCCTGCAACGAAGCCTGCGAGAGAAGCGTTCTCCTCTATCAGGGGATCGAGGTCCTTATCGGTGAACTTGTATTTAGCCTGCATATCGTCGATATTCTCAACAGCTACCAGCAGTGTCATAAGCTTGGTCAGCGATGCGGGATATATCTTCTTGTCATACTTCAGACCTGCCAGTATCTCGTTGCTGTCAGCATCAAGCAGTACAGCGGTGCTGAATGTAGCGTCCTTGAGACTGATGGTCTGATAGTCTGAAGATATCTCGGGTATCATAGAAGGCTTTACTTCGGGTATCTCGATCACGTCCTCGGGGGCGGTAGTGACGTCCTCCTCAACGGTGGTCTCCTCAAAGCTGTATCCTGCGGGTATCGGTGCTGTAACGCTTTCATTCGGTCTGATGGTCTTGCGCCCTGTGACTACCATCAGTGCACATGCCACCGCCACTATGATTATCATTACCAGCACAGCGACTATGGCAGCGCCGCCCTTACGGTTGGAATTCTTCATTTCTCCTTACCATTCCTTTCAAACTTTTTCCTTTATATACAATTATTATAACCAGCGTTTTTCCGAAGTGTCCTCTTCTGCGGGCGCATCTTTCTTATCGCCCATTATCGTATCGTAGCAGTAGGACAGTATATCCTTTCGGGTGACGATGCCTATGAAGATCCCTCGGTCGTCGATAACGGGCACGAAGTTCTGATCCATGCTGAGAAGTATCAGTTCCTCCACCGTAGCCGAGACGCTGACAGGCCGCATCTTCACCTTTGCGGGTATCATTTCAAGCGGGTAGCTTTCCATCTCACGTATATCGTACATGCCACGTTCCACCATGAAACGCAGGAAGTCGCCTTCCGAGATGGTCTTGACGAACCTGCCCTCACGGTCGATGACAGGCACGGCAGAATAACCGTGGTTCTTCATCTTTTCGAGAGTCTGCCTTGCAGTGCAGTCGTCATAGATATATTCAATGCACGCTTTGGGGTGCAGTAATTTCAGGATATTCATTACAAATTAAGTCCCTCTCAGAGATCGCAGTAAGTGTATACCAGCGAGGTGAAATCCTCATAAGAGATATACCTGAGCTTTTCGTCGTTCATGCCTGCGGCAGCAAGTTCATCGGCTGAAACGCCTGTGGTGGCGAATATTGCCTGGCAGTAGCCCAGCTTCTGCTCGGGCGTCATGCTGTCAAAGTCGGAAAGTTCCGAGATAAAGCCTGTGTCCAGCACTGCGGTATCAAGCTCGTGGCTCTCACCGTCGGTGGAAATAAGGTCTCCGTCAGCTCCGTACAGTATCTCTTTTATTATCCTGGTCTCGGTCATGCCCTCGTCGCCGTTTTCTTCCTCGACCATATACCTGGTGGTATATTTTGCGGGCAGACCAGTCTCTTTGTCAAAGTAAAAATCCATGACCGTCATGTATGTGCCGCCTGTGTAGGTGTATTCTTCCGTCTCATAGACTGCGGCATCATCGGGGTCGATATTGGTGTTGGTGGCAGGCAGCTTCTGGCTGACCACCGTTTCTATCAGGCTTTCGGGCTTGCCCGAAGTGCGCTTGCGGTAAATGTTGCATACCTTGTCGTAATCATAAGCATTTCCGTCCACGGATATGCAGCCGCTCTCACCTATCTCATTGGTCTGCGATTCAAAATAATCATCGCCGTCAACGACCCTGTAAATGTCGGTGGAAAATCCCGACGGGTCTTTATACGTGAGCTTTACGCTGTACTGGCTGCTTTGAAGCACATCAAAAGCCTGCATTATGAACTGTCCGTCAACAGAAGTCAGTGTGGGCGCAGACTGTTCATCAGTGGTGACCTCGTCCTCGCTGCTGTCATCTGTAACGGTGCTCGAAGTATTCTTATTCTTTTTATCCGCCGATCTTTTATTATCTTTATCCTGCTCTGAACCACAACCGGCGCACCCAAGTGCCAGCAAAGCGGCAGCAGCAGCGGCGAGGATCCTTTGTCTCATTTATCATTGTTCCTTTCGGGATAACCTTAAAACGAGTATCCGAATAAAATACAGCTCATCGGCTGCACATATTAATTATACACCAGCGTCAACGGTCTGTCAAGTGAAAATTTAGTGTTAAACCCTTGGATATTTTAGTTAATAAGCCGACTTGCGGCGCTTTAAAGCCTTCATGCTGCGGGGCAGGGAAGCAGCAAAGCACAAAAAATTCCAAAAGCCACTTGACAATAGGCATAAAATGTGGTATATTATTTATCGGCGGAGTTCATTGGGCGAATGGACTTTAGGCGACGAGGACAAATTATAGGATAGAGGGCTGCTGCGTGGCGGCCCTCTTTTCTCTTAAACGGAGGTCATATAATGAATAAAAAGGAAATTGCCGAGATCAAAAAGAATTTTTCGGAGGACAGCAATCTTCTTACCATAAACCGTGTGGTAACCGCATTTGTCGATGCAGAAAAAAACATCAAGTGCAAGACCGACCAGCTTTTCAATATAATCCCGCAGGACGAGAGCGAACTGATACTGGCGATGTTGAAAAAGACGCTGAGCGGCCGCATAGGTGCGAATCTGCTGGAATATGCATTTCCGAAGGACGCCATACTCGAGGGCGGACAGCAGCAGTTCCTCTGGGGCGTGCTTAAAGACAAGTTTGTCACCGATGAGGTGGTGGACAATTTTCTCAGCACCATAGTTGAGAAGGTTGAGTATGTATCCACATACAGCATATTTTCTGCACACTGTACATACTCGGTCCTCAAAAAGAACAAGATGGACGAGATAACCGATGATGCCGAGACTGATAACGACTACAACTTCATAATAACTGCGATATGCCCCGTAAACCTGCGTATCGACGGACTTATCTACAATGAGGAAGAAAACGCCATCGCCAAGAAGGAGGAGACTGACAGGATAGTCGAGATGCCCACCGACGGCTTTATCTTCCCGCTTTTCAATGACCGTGCGACCGATGTCAACGGTGTCATGTATTATACCAAGAACGCCAAGAAGCCCAATACTTCTGTGATAGAGGAACTGCTGGGCTGTGAGTTCTCGATGGCAGGTCCCAGTGAAAAGGAAGTTTTCCATGCGATACTTGGCAATGTGGTGGGCGAAGAACTTGACCTTGATATGATGACAAAGGTCAACGAGAAGATACAGACCTTTGTTGACCAGACCGCCAACGACACCGAAGTTGCCACCATCGACAGCAACAAGCTGAACAATATCCTGTGGGAAGCGGGAGTCAGCCAGGAAAAGCTGACCGACCTTAACCGTGTATTTGAACAGGCTACCGACAACAGACCGCTGACAGCAGTGAATCTGGTGGAGAAGAAAACGGTGGTATCTGTGCCCAGCGTTACTATCAATATAGGCAAGGGCGGCGCAGACAAGGTCAAGACACAGGTGATAGGCGGAAGGAAATGCCTGGTCATCGCAATGGACGACCCCGAGATATCCATAAACGGTCTGGAGATGAAAACGGTGGCTAACAAGCCCCTGGGTCAGCAGGCGCCCGAAATGGTCATGATAA
>CAMNMO010000031.1 GCA_946544695.1 uncultured Ruminococcus sp.
CGCCAAATATCGCAGGCAGTGCGGTCGGTATAAGTGAAAATCTATATGTCGTTTAATATAACAATAGTTGGCGGTATTCTTTTCCATGCGTTCACGCATTTGCCTGCGGCGGGGGAAACAGGACATCAACACAAATTATACTCGTTATATCAGCATTATTTATGGTGTGCCAAAGGGATAGCCAAAAATTTTAATATTATGCACCGCAGTAAAAGTGTTATAATTATATATGAAACTCCCGACCGTATCAGTACCACTCGGTCACATCAGCGGAGGAATCTGCTATGCACACCTGCATATCGGGGAAGTTTTCCTTCAGCTTTTTCTGCATGTACTCACAAAAGATATTCTCGGTATAATAGTGTCCCGCATCGAACACCGTCAACCCTGCGTTATAGGCGTCAATGAAGATATCGTGCTTGACATCGCCCGTGATATAGCCGTCACAGCCCTTTGCCAGCACATCGCCCAGAAAGCTTCCGCCGCTGCCCGAACAAACTGCTATCTTTTTAAGCGGCTTATCCGCTGCTTTGCAGTACCTTACTGTGGGGCAGCCCAAAGCCTGCTTGCAGACCTCAGCCAGCTGCGGGGCAGTTATGCCGTCATGCATACAGATGCAGCCCATTTTCGCACCGTGTTCCTCAGCTATGCAGTCAGAGGGAACAAGCCCCAGCGTTTCACAGAGTATATCGTTCATGACAGCGCTGTCGAAATTGGTGTGTGCTGAAAGCACGCTGACACCGCCGCTTACCAGTGTGCCTACCACGCTGTCGGGGTCAAGCTGTTTTATCCCACGGAATATCACAGGGTGGTGGGTAAGCACCAGCTGATATCCCTTCTCTGCGGCTTCCCTTGCAACATCAATGGTGCAGTCAAGCGAAAGCATTACTTTATCTGCGGGCTTATTTCTGTTGCCCACGCAAAGCCCGCTGTTGTCATAACCTTCCTGCAAAGCGAAGGGCGCTGTTTTTTCAACAAAGTCATAAACATCTCCAACAGTTATCATAAAAAATCACCTCTTAAAAAATTTTACGGTCATCACTCAGACATACCAAAAATAAAAGAGCGGAGCACACAGCCCCGCCCCTGTCATCACTATTATTTTTTCCTGCCGAAAAGACCCTTCTTGGGCTTCTTGCCGATATCCTTTGTGGGGTCACCGAAACGCTCTTTGTTCTTTTCGATATCCATTGTGGTATCGTGCACGCTGGCAGTCATTATACCTGTCATCTGCTGCATCAGCAGGCTTTGCTCGAATATCTGCACTGCTTCCTCGCAGCTCTCAGCTTCGCCGTTCACAAGGAATTCCTTTATCTTACCGATATTGGTCATGTAATCCATATCCAGCTCCATGAAGTCTATCTTCTTCCTGAGTGCCTGGAGATAATCGTCACGCTGTTTCTCAAGCTGCTTTATCCTGCCGTCAAGAAGTTCTATCTGCTCGGTTATGCCCTCATTGACTTCCTTCTGATGATCCTTGACTTCTATGAGCTTCTGTGTATAATACTTGTTTGCCATCATGTATCCCGAAAACATGACTATCACAAATCCCACAATGGGCACAATGAAAAGCAGACCGCTATGACAGGCAGCCAGCAGCAGCAGACCGAAAATAAGTGCACCTGCCAAAACATACAGCATGGTCTTGTTGCGCTTGCCTTTGAAGTCAAACTCCTTCTCAGCCTCGCTGACATCTCTTATATATATTTTCAGATACTCCTTGTTCTCTTTGCTGACCTCAACGCCGTCAGCAAACTCGAAGTATCTGTTTATATAGCATTCTGCCAGATCCATCTTTTCCAGCTCAGTCATAACATCACCCTCTGAAACTCATCCTATAACTCATGTAAATAAACAGATATGTAAAGTAAAAGTTTATATAGATAAAGTATACCATACGTTCACGAATTTGTCAATATTTTTATTAATATTTTATTCTGCAAAATGAAAATATAGCATTATTTTTTTAACTCCCCACATAACATGCTTTTCCTGCCGTGCAAAAACACTTTCTTCCATCCGCAGTATCGTGACTGTCTGTTTGTGTACGCCCCCTTTCATGCACCGTTGCCATCGCCGTCACTTTCACGGCAGCAAGATACTTCAACAAAAGGCAGCCGTCAGGGTAATAAACATTAAATAAAGCCTTTGAAAAAGCGAAAGAAATTCTTAATTTCACCTACATTTCATTGACTTATACAATTGTTTGTACTATAATTATATTCAGGTAGATAAGACAACATATATTAATTTGCTCATATCGGGCGGACGGAATATATGCTGTCCGGTAAAACATAGACATGACCAAAGGACGAGAGACAACAGACTATAAAAACTATCGGTCTGTATTATAGTAAACGACAAAGATCATCTGACATTTCCTGCCCGCAGCAGTCGTGACGGCGGCTGTAAGCAGCTTATGCCGAAGGTCTGATGTTGTTTACTATAAATACTTTTACAAGGGAATATTTTCCATGTTTTTGGAATGTTTATGCAGATCTATATTTTTGCGTGTTTATAGGAGGAACAAATTTTATGTCAAAGGCAAGTGCGATAGGCAAAACGATCGCTACCCTGGCTGTGATAGGTGGCGTGGGCTTCGGCGGCTGGTACTATTACAAGCACTACGGCAACGAAACAGCTGTGGGTACAGATAAAGTATATGTGCAGAAGGTCTCCAATGTTAATACAGTTACAGGTTCCGATCTTTTTGCAAACAGTTTTTCGGGTGTTATAGTTGCGCAGAAATCTGTGGACGTAAAGTATGACACCACCAAAACAGTTGATGAGATACTGGTGGCTGACGGCGACACCGTCAAAAAAGGCGACAAGCTGCTTACATACGATACCGAACAGATACAGCTTGACATAGATACCGCCAAGCTGGAGGTCGAGAAGCTGGAAAACAACATCGAGACAAACAAGCAGCAGATAAGCCAGTATGAGGAAGAAAAGAAAAAGGCAAGCGAGGACGCAGCCGTATCATACACGAACCAGATATTGCAGCTGGAAAGCGATAACGCAAGGAGCGAGTATGATATAAAGGCTAAGAACGTTGAGATAAACAAGCTGGAAACTTCGCTGAAAAACGCTTACGTTACCGCACCTGTTGACGGTACTGTAAAGGACCTGAAGGACCCGTCTTCATCGGGCCTTGACTCGGGCGGCGGTTTCTTCGGCGGTTACGGCGGAGAAAGCGAAGATGTTATAATGAAGCTGAGTGCTGACGGACAGTTCCTGGTAAAAGGCGTTTTCAACGAACAGAACCAGAATTCCATCTTCAAGGGCGCACCTGTCATACTCAGAAGCAGAGTTGACGACACATCTGTAAACGGCACCGTATCCGAGATAGATACTTCCCCTCAGCAGAGTTCTGACGACATGTATGACAGCTTCGGCGGCAGCGATGAACAGTCAACTTCATCCAAGTATGCTTTCTATGTTGAACCCGAATCACTGGACGGCTTCATGCTGGGTCAGCACGTTCTCATCGACACTGACAACGGCAGCACCATAACAAAGACGGGTATCTGGCTGTATAAGGACTTCGTGCTGGCAGATGGCGAAAAATCTTATGTATGGGCTAAGAAGGGCGATAAGGAACTCATTGAAAAGCGCTATGTCGAGATAGGTCAGACCGATGATGAATACGGCGACGTTGAGATAACCGACGGTCTTTCAACCGATGATTACATAGCTTACCCTGCCGATTACATCAAGGAGGGTCTTGCTACCACCACAAATTCATCTGACAAGGATATCCCCGAAAATGAACTTGGCGGCATGGACGACGGCTTTGCTGACGACGGCGGATTTATCGACGACGGTTTAGGTGAGGACGGCGGCGACTTCTTTGTCAACGATGACGGCAGCTATGCTATGACCGATGAGAACGGCAATAACGTTGCATACTCCGAAGACGGTTCTGTTGTTATAACCTCACCCGACGGCGGCGTTGTTGAGATGGACGCTGAGGGCAACTTCCTGAGAGGCAGCATAAATGAGGAAACAGGCGAGTACGTATTCGATTATGAGGGCGGCGAGGCAGCCGAGGAAGAAGGCGGCGATGCTGATGCTGATGCTGCACCCGCAGAAGAAGGTGCCGAGTCTGCTGAGAAAGCAGAGGAGAGCGAAGCAGCTGACCTGACCTATGAAGAACTTTACGGTATGTCCGAAGAAGAGTTCAAGTCAATGAGCCCCGAGGAACTTGATAAGTTCCTGGAAGACTTTTACAACAAATAAGAGGTGCGGGCGTATGGTATTTGAACTTAACAATATTTTTAAGGACTACATGCAGGGCAAAGAACCTGTGCCTGTACTTAAAGACATATCTCTCAGCGTTGATGACGGAGAGTATGTGGCAATAATGGGACCCTCTGGTTCAGGCAAAAGTACGCTTATGAATATCATAGGCTGCCTTGACAAACAGACTAAGGGAAGATTCATATTTGACGGTGCGGATATCATGAAATGCAGCGACAGGCAGCTTTCCGATATACGCAACATGAAGATAGGTTTCGTTTTCCAGAACTTCAACCTGCTGCCGAGACAGTCGGCACTGGAAAATGTGGAGCTGCCGCTGCTGTATGCGGGCTTTTCAAAGAGAAAGCGCCGTGAGATGGCAAGGGCTGCACTGCGCAGGGTAGGGCTGGAGGACAGAATGAACTTCAACCCCACACAGCTTTCGGGCGGACAGAAGCAGAGAGTTGCCATAGCAAGGGCTATCGTCAACAAACCCAAGCTGCTGCTTGCCGATGAGCCCACAGGTGCGCTGGATACAAAATCAGGCGACGATGTAATGGAGCTTTTTGAGGAGCTCAACAAAGACGGCGTTACCATAGTTATGATAACCCACGAACCCGATATAGCCGGGCATGCAAAGAGAGTCATGTACATACGTGACGGCATGCTGCACAGCGGCGCTTTCAACAGCCGTGTCAAGAAGGAGGAGAATGAAGAATGAAAAAGTTTATAATATTCCTTCTCTGTGTGGCAGTAGTAGGCGGCGGAAGCTGGTTCGGTTACAAAAAATACATGAGCAGCAAGCAGAAAAGCACAGTTGTAGATGTGGTGCCCGTTGAACTTATGATGACCCCCGCAGAATGGTTCTCTTACGATTATAACTCCAATGAAGGCGAGATCGTTGCATCTAACTCGCAGAAGGTCTACATAGATACCGAAAAGCTGGTAAAGACCGTGTTCGTTGAGGAGGGTCAGGAAGTCAAGAAGGGCGACCCTATCCTTGAATACGACATGACAGTAGTTGAACTGGAACTGAAACAGAAGGAAAACGAAGTCAAGACCATCGAACATGATATCAAGATGGCAGAGAAGGAACTGGAAAATATCAAGAGATACAAGCCCTCTGAGGACGCACCTCAGGAAGCTGAAACTGATATGCCCGATCTTGATGACATATTTGGCGGATTCGATTTTCTGGGCGACGATGAACTGCCCGAAGGCTATGAATTTCCGGGCGGTTTCACAGACTACGGTGATCTTTCGGAATTCGGATTTTCAGATGATAAGCCGATACACCCCGTCAGCGACATCATAAAGCCTAATACAGAACCCGCAGAGGGCAAGGGCACACTGGAAAGCCCGTACATTATAAACTGCACACAGGATGCGGAAGTATCAAAGGAATTCATGCTGAAGATCCTCAGCGAGAAAAAATGTGCCGAGATATGTGTTTACAGCGAAGATCTGAAATACCTTTACAAATGGATACTGGTGCCCGAAAAAGGCACAAAGGTCAGTGACCTTGACAGCTGGAAGGTATCTGACGGCATAACCGTTGATAAGGCAGGTAATGCATCGATAGACCCGTCAGTCAAGCTGTACGGCAAGCTGAGTTTCACTCAGCCCACAAGCGAAAACTCCCTGACACCTGATGAGTTCATACCCGATGAATTGACCACTGATGCGGAGACCACCGATGGTGAGGACATAACATCATCAAACAGCAGATGGAACAGACAAGACGACAGCGACGATCTTTTTGATTCGCTTTCTTCCGACCCGTTCAACAGTGATGACCCCGAGAACTTCGACTATGTGTACACCCGTGATGCCATAAAGAAAATGGTGACGGATAAGGAAAACGAGATCAAGATGATGCAGCTTGAACTTAAAAGCGCAAAATTTGAACTCGAGACTTCCAAGAAGCGCAAGACCGACGGCAAGCTTTACGCCGAGATAGACGGCTTTGTCAAGAAGATAGGCAAGGCAAGCGGCGATGAGGACACCGAAGAAGAAGAAGAAAATATCCCCGATGAGGAGGACGAGGATTATTTACACGAGGACCCCTCTGAGGACGACAACGCTTTTGCAGTTATACAGGGCGAGGGCGGCACTGAGGTCACCTGCGTGGTAAACGAGATGTCACTTTCCAACCTGGAGATCGGTGCTACGGTAACTCTGCGTTCATGGAACACAGGTGCGATAGGTTCTGCTGAGATAACCAAGATCGATGATACACCTATAAGCTACCAGAACACCTCATGGGGACAGAACCCCAACAATTCGATGTTCGTGGTACATGCAAAGCTTTTTGAAGGTATCGATGATTTCAACATCAACGAATGGGTCGAGGTGACCATACCCGATGCATCTGTTTCAAGCAGCTCAAATTCAAATTCTGTATACCTGCCGATACACTATGTAAGGCAGGAAGGCGGCGACTATTATATAATGAAGGCTGATGAGGACGGCAAGCTGAAAAAGCAGTATGTAAAGGTCGGACAGACACTGTATTCGATGATCGAGATAAAAGGCGGACTCAAATCCAGTGACAAGATCTGCTTCCCGTTCGGCAAGGACGTCAGGGAAGGCGTAAAGACCAGAGAAACAACAGAAGTTCTTCAGCCTGAGGGCGCAGACATATTCTACTAAGGAGGGCGGAAAGATGATAGAAAATATCAGGCTCTCCCTGCAGGGTATACTGAGCCATAAAATACGTTCACTGCTGACAATGCTGGGTATCATCATAGGTATCGCTGCGATAATCGCAATAGTATCCACCATTGAAGGCACCAACGAACAGATCAAAAACAACCTGATCGGTTCGGGCAACAACACCGTAAAAATAACGCTGATGCAGGGCGACAGCGCAACCGATTTCAGCTATATGGGCGTACCCGATAACATCAGGGTGATATCAGACGAAAGCAAACAGAGGATACTCGACCTGCCCGAAGTAGTAAACTGCACTCTTTACAGGACCAGAGAGTACACGGAAAGCCTGTTCTACGGAAATAGCAGGATAGAATCCGCAATGGTCTACGGTATAGACGAGGATTACTTCAACACGATGGGCTACAACATCGCACAGGGCATAGGCTTTTCAAAAGAACAGTACACCGACTTCTCAAAGGTAGCCATAATCGACACCAACACACAGAGAAGTATCTTTGAGGACGAAGACCCTATCGGCAAGACGCTGGATATCTGCGGTGAACCGTTCAGGATAATCGGCGTGGCTTGCCAGAGTTCGGAGTTTGAACCTGTTATCAACAATGTTGAGGACTACTACACCTACAACCAGAGTTCCAGCGGACTGATATTCATACCCACCAACGACTGGAGCATAATATATCGTTATGACGAACCGCAGAACTGTGTTGTACAGGCAAAGAACACCGACAGCATGACAGGTGCGGGCAAGAAGGCTGCTGACATTCTCAACGAGAACATACAGAAGCAGAACTCAAACCGTGAACAGCAGTCAGAGGGCGTTTCGATGACACTGGAATACAAGAGCGAGAGCCTGCTTGAACAAGCAAAACAGCTTCAGGATCTTTCCAAGTCAACAAACAACATGCTTATCTGGATAGCGGGCATATCGCTGCTGGTAGGCGGTATAGGCGTTATGAACATAATGCTGGTATCCGTTACCGAGCGTACAAGAGAGATAGGTCTTAAAAAGGCACTGGGCGCAAGGCGCAACCGCATACTTGCACAGTTTCTGACCGAAGCATCTGTGCTGACCACCATAGGCGGCATACTTGGTGTGCTGATAGGTATAGGACTTTCAAAGGTCATCGCAAACATTGCGCAGGTCCCTGTTTCCATATCGACACCCGCAATAATCGTTTCGGTGGGCTTCTCGATGGTAGTCGGAATAGTTTTCGGACTTATCCCCTCCATCAAGGCTGCAAACCTCAACCCGATAGATGCGCTGAGATACGAATAATATTTGTCGTTTACTATAAAACTCCCGAAGGTCAATACCAACGGGAGTTTTTTCTGCCATATAATATCAAAGCGGACAGTTCACTGCGAACCGTCCGCTTTATGCTTTTATTATTCAGCTTCGTCATCAGCACCGGGAACATAGCTGTCGTTGAAGACCAGAAGATCCCAGTAAGTCTCGCCGCCGTCCTCAAACTTTGAAAGCGACAGATACTTCATATTCGGGTCGAGCATAACAGCACGATGTTCCTCAGAAGCCATCCAGCTGTCAAATACTTCCCTGCTTGTCGTACCGCCCTTTGCGATGTTCTCGCCGCAGCGCCACCAGGTCAGCCCTGCCTTGACGAGAGCCGAGCTGTACGCACTCTCCTTCTCATCGGGACGTGTATGTTCAAACTTCTGCGCCAGCTCCTCCGCACGCACGGCAGATGCACTGTCAAGCTCATCAAGTCCGTAAAGAGGCGGCATATCATAATGCACCCTGACGTCGTTGACATATTCGAGCATCTCGGCAGTAAGGTCGCTGATGCCTTCATTGTCCACACAGACAGCGCCGTAGTCAACAGGCGAACTCATAGGTTCAAGTGTCACTTCATCTGCGCTGACAGTTATCTCAGGGTCGGTATAATTATCGGTGAAACCGTAAGGCACCAGTTCCTGACCGTTTACATAGAGCACGTTGCTCCATGAGGTCATCAGTATATCATCACCAAGTCTGTACACATTGTAGAAAAGTCCGTCGTTGACGCCCTCACTGTAAAAGCCGTCTTCATCAGCCTTTATCTCTATCTCGGAACCTGTGCTTTCTTTCAGCTTGCAGGTATCGGTATACTTGCCCTCAGGGTCTTTCAGCCTGTACTGACCCTTTGCTGTGCATTCGATGATGTAATCGTTCGGCAGTTTATAAGCCGAAAATGAAGTTGCTTTGTATTCAACGGGGCTGCTGTCGAAAAGCAGTCTGCCGTCCTTCAATTCGATCATGTGCTTTTCGTAAACGAAACCTGTTGCGGGCTGACCTGCCCTTGTCAGCGCAAGCTTGCCGTCCTCAACAGTAAATACCACCTCAGCGGCGCTGTCATCGACGATCTTCATTTCCTTAGCTATGCTGTCCCCCACCATAAAGGAGTAGCCGCCCTTAGGATTTGCAAATACAACGCTGCCGTCAAAATCTATCGAACTGCATGTCAGTTCAGGGATCTTCGCCGCAAGCACAACGGTCTCACGTTCTTCGGGTTCAACCTGCGAAACATCAGCGCTGCTTGACGAACTTTCGTTTTTCTTCGGTGTCTCAGTCGTGCTGTTTTTCTTGTAGATCACCGTGATACCTATGCCCAGTGCCAGCACAACAGCAAGGCATGCAATGTTCTTCACGTTAGCTATCTTTTTAAGATTCATAGTCAGTCCTTCTATCCTTATTTTTACACAATATCCGACAATATTATATTATACTCCTGTTCGCAGGATTTGTCAACCCCGTCATTTATCTGTCTCAGCAAGCAGGTCAGCAAGCTTTGCAAGCAAAGTCTCAGCATCTGTTTCTTTCGGAAGTTTCAGTTCCACCCTTACTCCCCCGCTGTTATCCGACCTTGCTTTTACCTTTACCTCTGAATTCGCATTCACAGCCATCTCAAACTCCTTGAGGAACGGTCTTTCCTTTTTTACCGACCTTTTGCGGATAGCCTGCCTTTCGGATTCCTGCATTTTTTCAGCCTGCTGTTCTGCATATTTCAGCACATCTTCCAGCTGTCTTACAGACAATCCCTCGTCCTGTACCTTCTTTGCGAACTCAGCCTGTCTATCCTTAGCCAGACCCGACAGTACCTTTGCATGACCAAATGAAATGCTGCCATTGTCCACCAGCGTGCGCACAGCTTCATCAAGTTCAAGCAGACGCAGCGAGTTAGCCACCGCCGAACGTGACTTGCCCACCGCCTGCGCCAGCTGCTGCTGAGTCATATCATAGCTGTCCATCAGATTTTTATACGCCAGCGCTTCCTCAACGGGTGACAGATCCTGCCTTTGGATATTTTCGATCAGCGCCATCTGCATGGTCTGTCTGTCATCAAGTTCCTTTATGTAAACAGGCACCTCACTGAGACCCGCAAGTCTTGATGCACGCCATCTGCGCTCACCTGCCACGATCTGGTAGCCGCCGTTTTCAAGCGGTCTTGCCAGGATCGGCTGCAAAACGCCGTTTTCTTTTATGCTGTCAGCCAGTTCGTTCAGCTTTTCATCGTCAAACTTTCCACGGGGCTGTTCTTTATTCGGTTCAAGCAGCGTTACCTTTATCATGGTGACACTGTCGCTGTTCTCCTGAGGTGTCTCAGTGTTGGCGGGCTGGGTGTTTTCTGCAAAAAGCATGTCCAGTCCCGAACCCATACGGTTTTTCTTTGACATTTGCAAACTCCTTATCGTCAGAATGTTCCACGTGGAACATTATTTATTCTTACGCTTCTTATCACGTTTCAGCATTTCTTTGGCAAGTTCCTCGTAAGCCTTTGAACCCTTTGCCTTTTTGTCATAATAAATGGCAGGCTGACCAAAGCTGGGTGCTTCCGAAAGTGCCACATTTCTGGGAATGACTGTGCTAAACACTTCTTTCGGGAAATGCTTTTTCACTTCGCTGATTATCTGCCCTGTTATCTTGTATCTTTCGACACACATGGTAAACAGTATGCCCTCGATGATAAGTTCCTTGTTCCAGGTCTGCTTTACACGGTCGATGGTGTTATGCAGTTCCACAAGACCCTCCAGCGACAGGAACTCACATTGCAGCGGTATCAGCACTGAGTCCGCAGCGACCAGTGCGTTGATGGTAAGCATATCCAGCGTTGGGGGACAGTCAATGAAAATATAGTCATAGAACTTCTTGGCTTCCGCCAGTTTTTCTTTCAGCTGTGCCGCACGGTTTTCCATCGTCATCAGCTGAACAGCAGCACCTGCGAGGTCCTGCGTGGTGGGCACAACTGATACACCCCTGAAAGCAGTCGCACATACAGCTTCAAACAAAGCACAGTCACCCATCAGCACATCATACACAGTGTTGCGTATGCTTCTTTTTTGTATACCATAGCTTGTGGTCGTATTACCCTGCGGGTCAAAATCTATTATCAGCACCTTTGAACCCCTTGCGCCAAAAACAGCAGCAAGGTTGCAGACAGTCGTGGATTTTCCCACGCCGCCTTTCTGATTTGAAACGGCAATTATCTTACCCATGATATCTCCTCATTTCAATTTTATCGTACTATTCTATTATACTACACTTTTTCCGTTTTGAAAAGCCCTTTTTGAAAATTTCTTTGTTCCACGTGGAACATTTGATATCAGACAAACACACACTGTTCCACGTGGAACATTTTTTCGACAAAACAACATGCAAATTATTTTGAACGCTGACCAAAAACCGTTTTTAATGAAAAATGATGGCATAAAAATACGATGATCCGTCCGTATAAACCACTGGATTCCTGCCATGTTATGTGGTATCATCATATTGACAAAGGAGGCACAGCCATGAACAAGATAACCGATCTGATAACAAAGGCGTTCATCGAGATACAGGAACCGCCGGACGAACAGCTGCGAGAACTCGGCAGGGTGGTCGATGTGGCAATAACAGATATCACCCCGAATCCGTCACAGCCGAGAAAACATTTTGCGGCGGACGAACTTACTGCGCTGGCAAAAAGCATATCCTCAAACGGCATAATCCAACCACTGACTATCCGGAGGACCGATACAGGCTTTGAACTGATATCAGGTGAGCGCAGACTGAGGGCAGCAAAGCTGGCGGGGCTTAGAACCGTGCCTTGCATAGTGGTCAAAGCTGACAGAGGAAGGTCGGCAGTGCTGGCGCTTCTTGAAAACATACAGCGCAGCGACCTCAATTGCTTTGAGGAAGCAGCCGCCATAAGTGCGCTGCTGGACAGCGGGAAAGTCACACGAGAGGAAGCAGCGATGAAGCTGGGAATGGCACAGTCCACCATTGCAAACAAGCTGCGCCTGCTGAAACTCAGCCGTGATGAACAGCAGCTTATCTGCGAACACAAGCTTACCGAACGCCACGCAAGGGCATTGCTTCGGCTGAATGACGAAGTTGTAAGGCGGGAGGTGCTTGCAAAAGCCATTGAGGGCGGCTGGACTGTTGACATGCTTGAAAAATACATAACCAAGTACGAAAGAGAGGAGGTCAGAAAAAGCAGCTATGAAAAGCGGGCTGTCATGCTGAAAGACGTCAGGCTGTTTTTCAACTCGGTCAACAAAGCGCTGGAAGTTATGAAGCTGGCAGGGGTAGATGCCACAGCAAAACGGGTGGACAGAGAAGACTGCATCGAGTACACCATAACCATTAAAAACGAGCACTGAGTTTTCAACAATAAGGTGGAAATATTGTTGACTTATCGGTCTTCCGAAATGGGAGCCGATAATAGAAAATGCCTTTTCCCGATGGTGTGGGAAAAGGCATTTTTTTAAACGACTGTATTGTTTTTGCGCCATTCGCTCGGCGACACCCCCGACGACTGCTTGAACTGCCGTGAGAAATGCACAGCATTTTTGTAGCCGCAGGTGAAGGCTATCTCCTCAACGGTCGCATCGGTGTAAGCGAGAAAATGCTTTGCCGATTCGATGCGGCTGTTTATCACATCTGCGTTGCAGGTCACGCCGAACGCCTTTTTGTAAAGCAGGTGCAGATAAGGTTCACTCACGCTGATCTGCTGTGCCATTTTTTCAACGCTCCAGTCCTCAGAAGGCTGTGCGTAGATCTTTCTTCGCAGATCAAGCAGTTCACGGTAATGGGCAATGCCTGTTTCCTCCTGCTTGACACCTTCTTCCGAGAACACCTCATTCAGCAGTGCTTTTATGAGAAAGCCTGCCGTCTGCAAATTATTGCGCCTGTAATAGCAGTCGGCTATCAGCTGAAAAAAGCTGGGCACATTTATGGATTCACCGATGTAGATAGGCGTATCGAATCTTATATCTATCCCCGATGAGATATCTTCGCTGCAATCAAACTGTATCCAGTCATTGATATACTCATTTTCGCAGGCTTTGTAATACTGCGGGGAATTTCTGTTATAAATCAGAAAAGTGTTAGGCTCCACGTTATGGGTCACGCCGTTTATCACAAACACAGCCTTGGTCTTTATAAACAGCATCAGGTAGCCCTCAAATCCTCTCGGCTGATTGTGCACAAAGCTGCCTTCATGCTTGCAGCTGCAGCCCATACGGTTTATATAGAACATGGCAACTCCTCCATTCTATATGAAAATCGGAGCATTCAGCATGCTCCGATAAGCTAACTATTATTGATCGGGATCATCGACAACAGTTATAACAGAAGCATTCTTCTTTGCGCTGCTGTCCTTATCTCCGAATATCTGTTTTCTGAACACAACGAACACATCTACCAGTATGACCACGATGATCGCAATTATCAGTATGATGGGCAGCATGTTGTTAGCACTCTTTCCGGGTGTAACACCATTCTGAGGCTGATT